>NZ_CDRSSE010000001.1:0-166684 GCF_977051555.1 Segatella sp. | reverse complement strand
ATTGTCCCGAAGGCTCCGCACCCAGTCGTTACCAACCACGCATGCTTCGGTAGGCTACTCTTAACGGAATAAGAGGTTCTTTAGTTTCAAAGAACAATTACTTGTACGACTTCACGTCGCAATCTTTTGGCAAAGATACGACTTTTTATAATATCTCCCAAGTTTTTTGGCATAAATCTATCATTTTGATGTAATTTTTGACAAATCTCTAAGATGTTCTTTGAGAAGATACGATATTTGTATCATTTTAGACGATATTGCGAGCGTTTTTGCAAGATTATCAGTACTTTTGTGGCGAAATAATAAATAACGCAAAAATCATAACCGAAATGAAACGAATATTCTTATCGCTGATACTTACAGCAGCTACCTTGCCTTGGGCTACTGCAGTCCTGGCACAGCAGGACCCATCTGAGGCTCCTGCCACCAGACCCGTAAATCCTGTTTCTGCACCACAGAAACTCATCTTCGTACCGGACTCTCTGAAACCCTATGATTTCAACAAGGATGATGAGAGATGGTGCTGGCGACATAGTGCACAGACCCAGAATATCGTGTATTTCTGGGAAAAGCCATTCGGAGACAATCCGCAGAATCCTCCTTCGCTCGAAGGTAAGCCGATGAAATTCGACCTGGGCAATCTACAGACTCAGGTAGAACGGTTCTATCGTTTCTTCCGTGACACCCTGAAGTTCTCTCTGCCGGGCAGCATCTGCGACAAGTATAAGATGATGGTGATGGTGAACTATTCGCTGGAAGGAACTGCTTACGGCGGAACTTACGATGACTTTATCGGAGCGCTCTGGGTAACACCTAACCGTATTCAAGATCAAAAACTCAACTGTCTGGCTCACGAGTTGGGACACAGTTTCCAGCTTCAGATCATGGCAGACAAGACGGGCGAAGCCTGGGGAGGAAGCGGCTTCTTCGAGATGACATCCCAATGGATGCTCTGGAGAGTGAATCCCGACTGGATAACAGATGAGAAGTATCATTTCGATGCCTTCAGACAGCTTACCCACAAAGGTTATCTGCATCTGGACAACATCTATCATTCGCCATACGTGATAGAGTGGTGGGCCGAGAAGCATGGATTGGAAAGCATCGCCCAGCTCTATCGGGAGGGAAAAGCAGGAGAGGATCCGGTTGTTACCTACAAGCGGAAGTATAAGATGAGTCAGAAGCAGTTTAATGACGAGATGTTCGACTGCTACCGCCATCTCGTGAACTTCGATTTCGATTATGCCCGCAAGGAGACCCGTTCTTATGCCTGCACCTTCGATACCAAGATGCTGAAGCAGAAGAATGGTTATCTTCGTCCGGATACAGCTTCGGTTCCAGAGAACTATGGTTTTAATGCCATCAAACTGGAAATCCCGAAGGCTGGCAAGAAGGTTACAGTAGATTTCAGAGCACTCGATGCCGAGGGTAAGGTGTTCAAGGCATCCAAGGACAAGATGGCACGCACCATCGGTTACCGTTATGGATTGGTGGGAGTAACCGCCGATACCGATGAATGTATTTACAGTCCGATGGGTGAAGCGATGAACGGAAAGGTTTCGCTTGTGGCTCCAAAGTCCCAGCCTCTCAAGGCGCTCTATCTGGTGGTGATGGGAGCTCCTTCGAATCATTCGCTCGATCCATCTTCCCGCCGTTTCCCTTATGAGGTAAGAGTGAAGTAAGAGTGAATACGATTCAGATAAGAATCGAGTACGAATCGAATAAAAATCATCTACATAAAATAAAAAAATCATAGCTTATGAAGAATAAGACTTTATTATCGGCATCTCTTGCCCTGGTGATGTCGATGCCGGCAGCTACAGCTTCAGCACAGGGCACATTAGAAGATTACAACAGAGCCTATGCGCTGCGTCATCAGTTCTCTGCCGATTCCGTGTTCCATTGGGCACGATCATCGGCTTGGTGCGATTCCACCCACGTACTGCATTATCAGATTTCTACTCCTCAGGGCAAGAAGTTTGTTTCCTATGATGCCGACAAGGATGAAATGAAGACCTATGATTCGCAGGATGCGATGGAAAAGGCGCTGGGCATCAAGCCTCGTCTTGCCAACAAACCTCAGTTTGGCAGACGCCACGAGCGCCATTGGATGGAGGTAGATGAGGAGAATGAGGCTTATCCGGTACTTTCGCCCGACGGCAAGATGGAAGCCTACATCGAAGGTTACAACGTGGTGGTTCATGAGGCAGGAAAACCTTATACCGAAGCCAAGCGAATCCTCACTCAGGATGGTACCATCGGATGCTATTACAGCAACCGCATCCAATGGAGTCCAGACGGCAAGCACATCTTCGTATGCAAGCGTGTGCCGGTAGAGAAGCGCTATGCTTACTACGTGGAATCTTCGCCTGCCGACCAGCTGCAGCCTATCCTCCACAAGCAGGAGTATGCCAAGCCGGGCGATGCCCTGCCACAGCATTATCCGGTCATTATCGATGTGGCTACCGGAAAGAAAGTGGAGGCTGACAGACATCAGATAGAAAACCAGTATGAACTGGAATGGATGCAATGGACACCAGATAGCAAGGAGGTGACGATGGAGTACAACCAGCGTGGGTATCATCTCTATCAGATGCTGGCGATGAATGCCGAAACCGGCAAACTGCGTACCGTGGTAGAAGAGCGTGCCAATACTTTCGTGAACTATGGTCGTCTGTGGCGTCAGTTTATCAAGGATGGCAAGCAGCTGCTCTGGATGAGCGAGCGCGACAACTGGAATCATCTCTATCTCTACGATGTGCAGAAGTCGAAGGTTATCCGACAGATTACAAAGGGCGACTGGTTTGTTCGCGGTATCCAGCGTGTGGATGAAGAGAAGGGAGAAATCTATTTCTCGGCTAGTGGCGTGAACAAGAATGAGGACCCATATCTGGTACATTATTATAAAATAGGTATCGACGGCAAGAATATGGTGGCGCTCACTCCTGAAGAGGGAAATCATAGTGTCCAATATACCTATGATTACCGTTATCTCCTGGATACCTATTCTAAGGTGGATGCTGCTCCTGTTACCGTGCTCAGAGATGCGCAGACCGGCAAGCTCGTCAAGGCCCTGGAGACGGCTGATATTGCTACTTTGAAGAAGCACGGATGGGTTGCTCCTGAGGTATTTGTGGCTAAGGGGCGTGATGGCAAGACCGATATGTGGGGCATCATCCAGCGCCCTACCAATTTCGATCTTAATAAGAAATATCCGGTCATCGAATACATCTATGCGGGTCCGGGCGATGCCTATACTCCGAAGAGTTTCATGCCATACAACTGGTACACCACTTCGCTTGCCGAACTCGGTTTCATCGTAGTCCAGCTCGATGCGATGGGCACTTCCTATCGCGGCAAGAAGTTTGAGGAGGTTTGTTACAAGAACCTGAAGGATGCCGGATTCCCAGACCGTGAACTCTGGATCAAGGCTGCAGCCAAGAAATATCCTTATATGGATGCTGATAATGTGGCAATCTATGGCTGTTCGGCAGGCGGACAGGAGAGTACCACAGCCGTATTGCTGCATGGCGATTTCTACAAGGCAGCCTATAGTGCCTGCGGCTGTCACGACAACCGGATGGATAAAATCTGGTGGAACGAGCAATGGATGAGCTGGCCTATCGATTCCAGCTACGTAGAGTGCAGCAACGTGGAGAACGCCTACAAGCTGGAGCGCCCGTTGATGCTGGTGGTAGGCGAGATAGATGACAACGTAGATCCATCGAGCACCTATCAGGTGGTGAATGCCCTGGAAAAGGCCAACAAGGATTTTGAACTCGTGGTGATTCCTGGAGCCCATCATACCATGGGCGAACTCTATGGCGAGCACAAGCGTTACGATTTCTTCGTGAAGAATCTGCTGGGTGTGAAACCGCCTAAATGGAGCGATGTAAAGAGCAAGTAATTCAGGTTTCAATCTGTTGATAGTGTAACTTCTCACTTGAATCATTATTTAAGTTTTGCCCTGAAGCAAACGGATAGTCTTACTTTAAAAAAGTAGCTATTTGTTTGTTTCAGGGCTTTTTTTGTTCTTTTTGTTGTATTTCTCGTTATATTTTTGTAATTTTGCGGCATTAAATTATCTAACAACAGAAAATAAAGACCCATATAATGAGAAAGATATCTACTCTAATGGTTTCTGTACTCTGCATGATGATGCCTGTAGGGGCTGAGGCGCAGGTGCCGACAGCCTTTGTTTCGAAAGGGGCTACGGATATTCAGGCGCAGCCACATACGGTAACGCAAACCAACTCGGGTGCACAATGGGCTCCTATTGATCCTATGGTGCGCTCTATCACGATGGATGATGGTTTGCCGAGTAATGCTGTGCGTAGCGTGGTTCAGGGTTCCAAGGGATACATGTGGTTTGGTACAGACAACGGATTGTGCCGTTTTGACGGATACGATGTCAAAACCTATAATAATCCCTTTACGACTGTAGACCAGTTTGTGAGCGCCCTTACTGCTTGCGAAGAAGGCCTGCTGGTAGGTTGCAATAATGGAGCCTATCTGTTCTGTAATGCAACTGACCGATTCCAGAAACTGAGTGATAAGATTACGGCGCCTGTCCTTAATTTTTCGCTTGACGGCGATCAGAATATTTGGATTTCTACCAACGGACAGGGCGTGTTCAGATACAATCGGACTACTCACGAACTGCATCAGTATCCGATGAAGAATATTCAGGGTAAAGTGCAAAGTACGCTGGTTGATGCCAACAACCAGGTATGGATGCTCTGTAACCATGGTGGAGCCAGCATCTATCATCTCAACAAGTCGACCGACCAGTTTGAAGCATTCCCTCTGAAGGGCGATGCAACCATGTTTTACGGCATGGCGATGCTGGCTGCTCCCGATGGCAATCTTTATGTCGGAACCTGGGAAAACGGACTTTACAAGCTCAACGCCGATGGTAGTGCCGAACAGCTCATCAGCGGAACCTTGAGTAATGCTGTTCATCATATCCACCAGCTTTACAACAACGGCAACAAGTATATTCTCATAGCCAGCGATGATGGATTGGTGCAGTATGACATCCAGAACCGCTCTTGGAGTATGCTGTCGGAAGTAAACGATCCGAGCCGGAGTACCAACGAGCGTTTTGTTTATGGTATTGCTGGCGATAATGAAGGCGGCATCTGGGTAACTACTTTCTATGGTGGCGTAAGTTATCTTCCTTCTACGAGTGTTGAAGAACGTTTCCGTGCTTACTCAGCTCGACAGGGGGGATTGCGCGGTAATGTGGTAGGAAGATTCTTCGAAGACCAGCAGCATCGCATCTGGATAGCTACCGATGATGCCGGACTTGACTGCTTCAATCCCCAGACCAACAGTTTTGTTTCTTATCCGGGCAAGGCGGCTATGGGCAAGTATAATGTTCATGCTCTCTTTGCCAATGGTAATGATTTGTGGGTGGGAACCTATGGTAATGGTGTCATCAGAATGAATATGGCTACCGGAGCGCAGCAGATTTTCCAAACCGATGGAATGGCTTCGGGAAGTAATGCCTATTGTATTTATCGCGACCGGAAGAATCGGCTGTGGGCGGCTTCGATGGATGGAGCCAGCCTTTTCGATGAAGGGCAGCAGAAGTTTAGAAAAATCAAGTCGTTCAAGTCGCTTACCATCGATATCAAGGAAGATCCTCAGGGCAACGTATGGTTTGCTACCCAGGGAGGTGGCTTGTGGCGCTTGGACAAGAATAATGCCTGGAAACAGTATAAGCATGTTGAGAATGATTCTACTTCGCTGGGGAGTGATCAGGTAAACTGTCTGGTTATTGGCGAAAAGGGGCAGCTCTATGCCGCAACCGGCGATGGGCTTTGCGAATTTCTGCCTTCAAAAGGTATATTCCGACGCATCTCCATCGATGCGCCTAGTCAGGAATTCTCGAGTCTTGTCATTTCGCAGGGAGTAATGTGGATTTCTACCAGCAAGGGAATTGTGAAATATACGCCGGGTGAACCTGTCCAGCTGTTCAATAAATATGACGGACTCACTTGTGATCAGTTTATGCCAAACGCCAGACTCCTGGCTTCTGATGGCAGAATCTATTTCGGTTCTACAAGAGGTTTCAACTGCTTCTATCCATATCTCGTCAAGATTAACCAGGTAGCTCCTCCTGTGGCAATCACCTCGGTAGAACTCTTCGGACAGCCGATAGAGGCGGGGAGCGACCAGCTGGAGAAATCTCTGAGTCATGCAGCAGAACTCAATCTGTCTCATAACGAGAATACCATCAATATCTCGTTTGCCGCCCTGAGCTATGTATCGCCTGAGAAGAACCAGTATGCTTACAAACTTGAGGGAGTAGACAAGGATTGGATTTATACCCACGAGCATCGTGCCAACTATACCAATCTTCCTGCCGGAACCTATACCTTCCTGGTTAAGGCAACCAATAATGATGGTGTATGGTCGAAGAATGAGGCAAAACTGCAGATTGTGGTTCATCCGCCGTTCTGGTGGTCTCTGCCAGCCAAGATTCTGTATCTTCTGCTCATCGGTTACGCAATCTACTGGTTCATGCAGAGCCGGTTGAAACGTGAGAAACTCCGTCATCAGGAAGAACTCGACCAGTTGGAACTCAAGCAGGATCAAGAGATGAGAGATGCCCGCCTGCAGTTCTTCACGATGATTGCCCATGAAATCCGTACGCCGGTAACGCTTATCATCGGACCTTTGGAGAGCCTGAAAGAGCATTTGAAACAGGTTTCCGGAAAACTTTCCGATGGTGAGACTATTACGCAGACGCTTTCTGTTATCGACCGTAACGCCCAGCGTTTGCTCCTGCTAGTAAATCAGCTGCTCGATTTCAACAAAGTGCAGCAGAAGGGCATGCAGGTTCATTTCCGTTTGAACAACATTTCGAAGCTGATGCATGCTGTGGCAGAACGCTTTGCTCCTACCTTCGAGCAGAAAAGCATCCGTCTTGATGTAGATTATCCAGCCGATGAGCTCGTGGCGATGATTGACCAGGAGGCCATTACCAAGGTTATCAGCAATCTGATGAGCAACGCCTTGAAATATACCGAGGATTATGTACGCTTGTCCTGCCGCTTGCTGGAGGATGGAACCCATTTCCGCATAGAGGTGGAAGACAACGGATTGGGAATCAGTCCTGACGAAAAGGAGAAAATCTTCGGAGCTTTCTATCAGGCACGCGACAACAAACCGGGAACCGGAATCGGTCTCAACATCGTGAAGAATCTCGTTGAGGCTCATCATGGTATGGTTGAAGTAGAATCTGCAGTAGGTAAGGGATCTACCTTTATCGTAACCTTGCCGCTCAACCAGTTGGATGCTGTGGTTGAGAAGGCGGATAAAATGGTGAAGGAAGAAGAAACTGTTGCTGAGGAAAATCTGCTGACAGATGAAACTCCAGTTGAGCAAGGTTCTCAAAAGGTAGGCGTTGCTGTTGTCAGTCCACTTCGTGAACCGGCAAAACCGGTGATGCTGATTGTGGATGATGATGAAGACATGCGCCAGTTTGTGAAGGCTCATTTCGAAAAGATGTATACAGTTTATACCGCCGACAACGGAAAGAATGCGCTCCGTAAACTGGAGAAACATCCGGTTTCGCTCATCATAAGCGACTGGATGATGCCGGAGATGGATGGTCCGGAGTTCTGCCGTAGGGTGCGTGAAAATTCTGAATATTCTCATCTCCCGTTCGTGATGCTCACGGCAAAGACCGATGATGCGGCGAAGACGGAGAGTATGAACTGTGGAGCCGATGTCTACATAGAAAAGCCGTTCTCGATGAAGTATCTTGAGGCAAGCGTAAGACAGCTTCTTGAGATGCGCCGTCTGTTGAGGAGTAAGTTCTCTCATACTCCGCTTGAGCCGATAGCAGAGATTGCTCCAACTCAGGTTGATAATGCGTTCCTGGAACGAATGTCTCGCATCATCGAAGAGAATGTGGCGAATCCGGAACTCAACGTGGCGTTCCTTGCCGAGAAGATGGGCATGAGCCGCTCGTCGCTCTTCAATAAGATTCGCGGTCTTGCCGATGTTACGCCAAACGAGATGATACAACTCGTGAAACTGAAGAAGGGCGCACAGCTTCTGAAAGAAGGAAACTATCGCATCAGCGAAATTAGCTATATGGTAGGTTTCAGCAGTCCTAGCTATTTTGCCAAGTGCTTCCAGAAGCAGTTTGGCGTCAAGCCGATGGATTTCGTGGCTGCGGAATCGTAGGATAAAAGAACTGTTCGGATAGAATAGAATAAAAAATCGCCTGGGTGCTCAGATGCATCCAGGCGATTGTCTTTTATTATAAATAGGAGTTGTCCTATTCTTTATTTCTTTGTGGCTCTGATGAAGAAACCGATGAGGCAGATGTAAGCCAGGAGTGAACAAACCTCAGACATCGGATTTACCCACCAGCTGTCGGCGATGCTTAACTCGATACCGCCAAACTTCAGAAGGGCGCTAACCACACCCATCAAGGCTCCACCGGCGATGAAACCGCTGGCGATGAGCGTTCCCTTCTCACCACGTTCGCTGTTCACCTTCGCATCCTTGCTGCGTGAAGTAACGTACCAGTTGATGGCGCCACCCACGAGCAGAGGAACGTTCAGTTCCAGCGGAATGAACATACCCAGAGCGAAAGCCAGGGCAGGTATCTTGAAATAAGTCAGCACGATGGCTATTACGGCTCCGATACCATAGAGCACCCAAGGAGCGCCCACGCCATTCATCAAAGGGTCGATGACCGCAGCCATCGCATTAGCCTGAGGAGCAGCAAGCGAACCTGATGCGAATCCGTAAGTCTCGTTCAGCAGCATCATCACGCCGCCCACGGTAGCCGCACTCACCAAGGTACCGAGGAACTTCCATCCCTCCTGTTTCTTAGGAGTTGTTCCCAGCCAGTAACCAATCTTCAGGTCGGTAATAAACGAACCAGCTACCGAGAGGGCTGTACAAACCACACCACCCATAATCAGAGCAGCCAGCATGCCGCCAGGACCTTTCAAACCTACAGCCACCATCACCACAGAGGCGAAGATGAGCGTCATCAGGGTCATACCAGAAACAGGGTTTGAACCCACGATAGCGATGGCATTAGCCGCTACGGTAGTAAAGAGGAAGGCGATGGCAGCCACGAGCAGAATGGCGATAATGGCGAAGAGAAGGTTGCCCTCCATCACGCCAAACCAGAAGAAGAGGAAGGTTACGAGGATGGTAACGAGCGAACCGATAGCGATAATCTTGAAAGAGATATCGCGCTGGGTGCGCTTCACATTCTCATCTACATCGCTCTTGCCCTTCAGTTCCTTGGCAGCCAAGCCTACGGCGCTCTTGATGATGCCCCAGCTCTTGATGATGCCGATGATACCCGCCATAGCGATACCGCCGATACCGATGCTGCGGGCGTAGGAACGGAAGATTTCCTCTGGACTCATCGCACCCACGGTCTTCACGATGCTAGGATCCCAGGCGCTCAGCACGCTATCATGGAAGATAACGCTCATGCCCGGAACAATCAGCCACCATACTACGAGTGAACCCAGACAGGTGAAGAAGGCATACTTCAAACCGATGATGTAACCCAGACCTAATACGGCAGCACCTGTATTCACCTTGAACACGAGCTTCGCCTTGTCAGCCAGGTCGCATCCCAGACTTACCACACGCGATGTGAAATTCTCGTTCCACCATCCCAGGCTGGCTACGATAAAGTCGTAAAGACCACCCACCAGTCCGGCTATGAGCAACGGCTTAGCCTGGTCGCCACCCTTGGCTCCGCTTACCAGCACCTGTGTGGTAGCCGTAGCTTCAGGGAATGGATATTTGCCATGCATATCGCTTACGAAGTATTTGCGGAAAGGAATGAGGAACAGGATTCCCAACACACCTCCCAAGGCAGAAGCCATGAAAATCTTCATAAACGAAGTAGTCATTTCCGGGTATTTAGCCTGCAGGATGTAGATGGCTGGCAGGGTGAAGATAGCTCCTGCCACCACGGCACCCGAACAGGCTCCGATGCTCTGGATGATGACATTTTCGCCCAGCGCCTTGCTACGCTTGGTAGCGGTACTTACGCCCACGGCGATGATGGCGATAGGGATGGCTGCTTCGAACACCTGACCCACCTTCAAGCCCAGATAAGCTGCGGCGGCAGAGAAGATGACTGCCATCACGATACCCCATGTAACCGACCATCCGTTCACCTCAGGATAAACCTTGTCTGGCGACATCAGCGGCTTATATTCCTCCCCGTCTTTCAGTTCGCGGAATGCGTTCTCGGGGAGTTGCAAATTGTCTTTTTCTTCCATTATTTCTCAATTCGAATTATGTATTCACTCATGAAACTTGCACCTGGCTGCAGATGGTTCATCAGATACTTGTCCTTAAACTCGCCATCATATTCAGCCCAGTCGCTCAAACCATACCATGGCTCGATGCAGATGAATGGGGCGTGCTTGCCTGTTGGGTTCCAGATACCTACGGCTGGAGTCTTGAACTCGAGGGTTACATGAGGTTCGCCCTGCTCGTTGAGAATGCTCACCTGCTTAACCTGACTCTTGTCGAAGATAACAGCATCTTCTGCGAAAGTCTCCTCGTTTACTTCCCAGATACCCTTGTCGGTTTCTACGGTTTCCTTAGCCTGACGGTCGATGCATCCGCCTACGTTACCATAGAGACGAACAGGAGCCTCGTTGTCGAGTTTCAGGGTAGCCTTCATTTCTTCGCCCTTCTTGCAGCCAGGAACCATGAATGCTGGGTGACCGCCAATCTGGAAGAAGATTTCCTTGTCGTCGGTATTCTCTACGTGCCAGATGACATGAATCTCGTTGCCCTGCAGGCGGTAAGAGATGGCAAGGTTGAAGTGGTAAGGATAGTTCTTCTGAGTCTCTTCGTTGTCGATGAGCGCGAAGGTGAGGCGGTCGGCAGTCTTGCCAACGAGTTTGAACTCTGTATCGCGTGCGAAACCATGGCGAGAAAGGTGATACTCCTTGCCCTCTGTGCGATAAGTGTCTTTCCACAATCCGCATACGATAGGGAAGAGGATAGGAGAGTGGCGGTTCCAGTATTTCTCGTCGCCATCCCAGAGATATTCATTACCATTAGCATCCTTGATGCTCTGAAGTTCTGCTCCGAGAGATGAAATCTCAAGTGTGAGCTGATCATTCTTAATCTGTTCCATTGTTATTAATTCTTTTGTTTAGTTTTTAATGTTTCATCTGATTATCTTTTTTCAAAGATATTGCAAAGGTACAATTTATTTTCGTAAAGCACAAGAAAAGAGCGTTTTTTCTCAGATATTACAATATATTTATACGATTTTGTTAGCTTATCTCGAATATTTGCTGTAACTTTGTAGCCCGAAATAGATAGATAACAAGAAGTATAAGAAAAAAATAGTATTTAATCTAATGACAAGCAGTAATAAAGTTAAAGGCTTTGCGGCGGGTATTGTTGCCGCAGTATGTTATGGTACCAATCCTTTGGGCACGCTCGAACTCTATGGCGACGGATTCAATTCCAGTTCTGTACTCATCTATCGTTATCTCTTGGCGGTACTGATGTTTGCCGTGGTGATGCTGTTCCGCAAGGAGAGTTTCAAGGTGAAGTGGGGACATCTGATTCGTCTTGGCGTGCTGGGCTGCATGTTTTCGCTCTCATCAGCTACGCTTTATGTCAGTTTCCATTATATGGCGGCAGGTATTGCCAGCACCATCCTCTTCGTTTATCCTATTATGACGGCCATCCTGATGACGGTCTTCTTCCACGAGAAGGTAACGTGGTCTACCTCGCTTGCCATTCTTCTGGCGGTATCGGGAGTAGGATTGCTCTATCAGGGCGATGGAAACGATAAGTTGAGCACGGCGGGTTTTGCCCTCGTCATGTGTTCATCCCTGCTCTATGCCCTTTACATCATCTCCATCAACCAATGGAAGAATCCGGGCATGTCGAACATCAAGTTTACCTTCTACATTCTGGTGTTCGGACTCATCACGATGCTCATCTATTCGTTTATTGCAGGCGAGCCGATACAGATGCTTCAAACGCCTAAACAATGGCTCTGTGCTGCCCAGCTGGCTTTGTTGCCAACGGTATTGTCGCTCTTCTTCATGACCATCTCCATCAATCTCATCGGCAGCACGCCAGCCGCCATCATGGGAGCCCTGGAGCCTGTAACGGCGGTAATCATCGGCGTCTGCGTCTTCGGCGAGAGTTTCTCCCTTCAGCTGGCGATAGGCATCCTCGCTATCCTGGCTGGCGTAACGATTATCATCGCAAGAAAGAAAGGGTAAAAAGGTAAAAAGAAGAAAAAATCCTCGCTCGAAAAAGAACTCGAACGAGGATTTTTTTTATCAGTTCTAGCCGCAAGCAAATAGGCTTGCAAGCCGCCAGGCGTTAAGATGATTATCTCAGAATATCCTTCAGGGCAAAGTTGGCGAGGATGCTGGTGCTCTGGCTCAGCATGCGGATGAACTCCTGGGCTGAGTTTTTCATGTAAGCATCTTTCAGAATGTGGATGCAGCCATCCATTTCGTTGTCGGCAGCATCGATAGGAATCGCCTTCATGCCGTTCTGCAGAATGGTGGTCGATTCGGAGAGAATGGTCACCAGATTACTGCGGCTCAGAAGGTCGAAGATGATGTTTACATTATTCACCTCTACCATAATCTTGTAGTTCAAATCTTTGCCCTCTACCATGTGATCAAAGGCGTTGCGTGCCTGCAGACCCTTGCAAGGAAGGATGAGGTCGTAGCGCTCCAGATCGGAAAGCTTGACCGATGAAAGGCGCGCCAGCGGATGATTCACGTTCACGATAGCGGCAAGACGGTTGCTGAAAATAGCTCGGCTGTCTACCGCTTTCTCGTTCTTCAGAGGCTTGAAAGCCAGAACGAGGTCGAGTTCGCGCTTCTTCAGTCCGTCCATCAGTTCCTGCATGGTGCGGTATTGGATGTTGAGCTTTACATGAGGATAGGCGTGGAGAAAGGCGATGAGCGTCTCGGACATGATGTTGCTGAAGGAGAACGTTACGCCAATGTTCAGTTCGCCTGTAAGCATTTCCTTCAGATCGTTCATGTGGTCTACACAGGCTTCGGCAGAATTGACCGCGTTTTGGGCGTAAGGTCTCAATTCCTTGCCCGCCTCTGTGAGGTAAACCTCATGAGAATTGCGCTCGAAGAGAGGCAGACCTATCTCCTGTTCCAGATGCGAAATCTGCTGTGAGAGGGTGCTCTGGGTGATGTATAACTTGCGCGAAGCTTCTGAGAAGTTGAGCGTCTCGGCTACCTTCAAGAAATATTTCAGTTGTCGTATTTCCATATTGTTCCTTTATTGAAGCTATCGGCTATAGAAATAACCGATAGCTAAATTTGGGTGCAAAGATAAAACATTTATTTTAATATCCTCTTTTTTTGAAGAATAAAATGATGTTTTATCGCATCTCTACTTCTTTTTATCCGGTTATCATCCGATGAAAACCTGATTATCATCGGATGAAAAACCGGTTAACATCGGATGAATTTCCGATTATCATCCGATGAAAATCAGATTTCTAACCAGACGATTACTTGATTTCTACTTCGTGCAAATCTACGAATTCGCCATTCTTCTTTTTTCTTTCTACCAGCATGGCAAGCAGCTTGCGTTTGCGGTTGTCGGCGATAAAGCGGCGGAAGAATACGTTAGGAATAGCCACACCCAGGGCGATACAGATGATGGCGAGCGAAGCCTTGATGAGGTTGTTCATACCTATGGTTACTTCGCCTACCACGCCATGCATATCGATGAAAGCGAACAGGGCGCGATACATCAGAACTCCCGGTACCATTGGGATAACGCTAGGAATGGTAATGCATTGGTGAGGGGTATGGAACCAATGGCGCGCCTTGATCACGATGATGCTGATGAGCGCAGAACCGGCAAGCGAACCGATGCTCAGACCCATGTCAAGACCGATGTTGCCGTTAGATGGACCCAGATTGACGAAATTGCGGAAGCATACGGCGATGATACCGCCCACAGCTACAACCGGCAACAGACGGCGAGGTATGCTGAAGATGGTAGAGAAGCCCATGGCCGATACGGCAGCTGCGATGGCAAACTCCCAGTATTCGTGATGAGGAGTCATCGTAAGATCCTTCACGAAGTTGTCGATGTGGCAAACCTGGATGGCGAAGGCGATACCGAAAGCCATCGCGAAGAGCATCAGCAGGGTGTTCAGAGCACGAACCATTCCCACCTCAATATATCCGTCGAGCATATCGCTTACAAAGTTGATGAGTGGAACTCCCGGCACGATGAAGAGGGCACACGCCATCAGCGGATGCCAAGGGGTATCTGAATGCATGAAGGCTGGAAGCGCTTCGGCAATCGATGGGTTGAGCGAAAGGAATGAGGTCAACCAGGCTATCAGAGTGGCTACGAAAGCCGAAATTCCGATGGCTACATAGTTGTTGCAGCCCTTGGTTGGCAAGAACATTCTCAGGCGGAAACCCAGAATGGCTGCAAGCGAACAGAAGAAGAAGGCTGGCCAGTCGCAACCGAACTGGATGCAGAATCCGCCGCAGGCAAAACCGCCGCCGATGGCTACCTGCCAAGGGGTAAAGCTGCGTGGGGTGGCCTTGATGTCGTTAAGAGCCTGCTCATACTGCTCGAGCGAATAGTTTTCCTTGATGGCCTTCCAGGTGAGCTTGCTAACCTGGGAAATAGAGGTAAGGTTGATGCCGTGCTTCTCGCATCGCTGGAACTTCGAGAAGGAATGCTCCTCGTCGCTATAGTTCACCATCAGCACGTTCCAGTTGATGTAAAGGTGCATGTATCGCTCGTCAAGACCGAGGAAAGCTGCTGCACGCTTCATGGTTCGCATGATGCGGGATGTGTCGGCAGCACTCTCCATGAGAATGCTACCGGTACGTAATAATAAGTCGAGTTTTCTTCTGAGTTCTGATTCTGCTATTTCCTTGCAGTTGCAGTTATCCTCACCGCAAGCGCAGGTTTTCAATTCTTTTTCTGTCATATATGTTTATCCGAATACAAAAATAATAATCTGAATGGTTACGATTCTGAGGAACATGGCGAACGGATATACATTCGCATAGCCTACTGTTGGCGCATCTGCCGAAGTCTGCTCACGCACGTAAGCCAGGGCAGAAGGGTTGGTGTTGGCACCAGCCAATACGCCGAGTAATGTATAATAATTGATGTGGAACACGAGCTTGCCGATGATGCCGCCCAGGATGATTGGTATCATGGTGATGGCGATGCCGTAGATAATCCAGGTAAGTCCGCTTTCTGATGCTACGGTCTGGATAAACTGTTCGCCTGTGCCGAGACCCACGCAAGCCAGGAAGATGCAGATGCCGATTTCGCGCAGCATCAGGTTGGCTGAAATGGTATTGTAGGTAACGAGGTTGTATTTCGGTCCGAAATAACCTATCAGAATGGCTACTACCAATGGGCCGCCGGTAAGTCCGAGACGCAGATTCTCGTTGATGCCTGGGATGAAGAACGGAATGTTGGCTACGATACAACCCAGCATGATGCCCAGGAAGATTGGGATGAGGTTAGGGTAGTTCAGACGCTTCATCTGGTTACCCAGCACCTTCTCGGTATGAGCGATGGCGAGTTCCTTGCCCACTACGGTTACGCGGTCGCCCAACTGGAGTTTCAGGTCTGGGGTTGCGATGAGGTCTACACCATTTCTGTTTACGCGGGTAATGTTGGCGCCAAGGTTGCTTCTAATCTGCAACTGGCTGATGCTCTTTCCGTTGATGCCCGGCTTGGTAATCAGGATTCGGCGGTTGATGAGTTCGCTGCTGAATTCCTCGTCCTTTACGTCAACCTTCTCGCCGAGCAGGGCGATGATAGGTTCTTCTACGGTAGGATGAGCCACAATCTGCAGAATGTCGCCCTCTTCTATCACGGTCTGTCCGTTAACCACCTCGTCCTGGCGTTCGCCGTTATTACGGATAATCTTGGAAACCATGAAGTCGCGCTTCAGCAGATAGCGGATCTGCTTGACGGTATCTTTGAAAACCATCTGGTTAGAAACCTTTACGGCGAAGGTGTTCAGGGTCATCGCCTCAAGATGTCCCTTGCCTCGCTTAGCTTCATCCTCTTCCTTCTGCTTGTCTACGCGTAGCGCGAACCTTAATATAATGAAGCTGAGGATGACGCCGAGCACACCCATAGGATAGGCGATGGCATAGCCGGCTGCGATGGATGGGGCGTCGATGTGGCGCAGGTCGCTGAATGCCTGCTGGGCTGCACCCAATCCAGGAGTGTTGGTTACGGCACCCGAAAGGATACCTGCCATAGAGGTGATGGATGTTCCCGAAAATGAGAAGATGACCAAGGTAGTAATGATACTCAGGGCCACAACAATCATGCTGAGCAGGTTGAGACTCTTGCCGCCGTTCTTGAACGAAGCGAAGAAACCCGGACCTACCTCCAGACCGATAGAGTAGACAAAGAGGATCAAGCCAAATTCCTTGAGGAAGTGGAGCAGATGCTCGTCAAGGTTGAGAGAGAAATGTCCAAAGATAAGACCGATGAACAGAATCCAAGCCAAGCCCAGGGAAACACCTTTAACTCTGAGCTTACCTAAACACAAACCCAAGGCGATGACCAGCGAAAGAATCATCACAGAGTGGGCTACTCCGCCTCCCCAAAGGTCTGGGAAGCCATAAAATAGATTTTTTAAAATCTCCATTTTTCTTTATCTATTAATGTAAATACTGAATTTTCAAAAACATTCTTTCTTATCGATTTCTGAAATCGATTGCAAAGGTATAGATAAAAACGAAAGCAAAACTCGTTTTATGTTTAAAAGCTACGAATGCGGTTATAAGTGTTTTCTGTAGCTAAAATAGGCTTTGCGGGCTTTTCTTTTCTCTTTCTCATGCATTTCTAGCCCCTTCTTTGCTCATTATATCAGTTTTTTTTCGTAATTTTGCAACCGGATTATTATAAACAGGAAAGAATATGCTGAATATTGATGAAATAATGGATAAGAGAATTGCCGTGCTCCTTTCGGGGGGCGTCGACAGTTCGGTTGTGGTTTGGGAGTTTGCCCAGCTGGGCCTGCATCCTGATTGCTTCTACATCAAGATTGGTCCTGAGGAGAAAGAGGAGTGGGACTGCTCTTCGGAGGAGGACCTGGAGATGGCTACGGCTGTGGCTAGAAAGTATGGGTGCAAGCTGCAAGTGGTTGACTGTCATCATGAATATTGGAACGAGGTAACCCGTTATACGATGGAGAAGGTGAAGGCTGGTTTTACGCCTAATCCGGACGTGATGTGCAACCGTCTGATTAAGTTTGGTGCCTTCGATGAGAAGATGGGTCACAACTACGACCTCATCGCCACGGGGCATTATGCGCAGACCGAAACGGATGAAAATGGCGACAAATGGCTTGTCACGAGTCCTGATCCTGTAAAAGACCAGACCGATTTCCTGGCTCAGATAGAGAGCTGGCAATTGAAGAAAGCGATTTTCCCTATCGGTCATCATGTCAAGAATGAGGTTCGCGAGATAGCCGAAGAGGAGCATCTGATAAATGCCAAGCGCAAGGACAGTCAGGGAATCTGCTTCCTGGGACAGATAAATTATAATGATTATATCCGCCGTTATCTGGGCGAGAAACCGGGCGATGTCATAGAGATGGAAACGGGTAAGCGCATAGGCGAGCACAAGGGTTTATGGTTTCATACCATCGGCCAGCGCAAGGGCTTGGGCTTTGGCGGCGGTCCCTGGTTTGTGATAAAGAAGGATGTAGAGAACAATATCCTGTATGTGAGTCATGGTTATGATCCGCAGTCGGCCTACAAGAAGGATTTTCCTCTCCATGATTTCCATTTCCTTACGCGCGAGGTAGCGATGCAGAAGGTAACGTTCAAGATTCGTCATACGCCGGAGTATCATCCTGCTACGATAGAAAAGTTGGAAGACGGCCGCTGGATGATTCATTCAGAAGAGGCGATTCATGGTGTAGCTCCCGGCCAGTTCTGTGTAGTTTATGATGAGCATCATCATCGTTGCTATGGTTCGGGTGAGATTACGGTATAAAATGGTATAAAAAGAAAAAGGGAGTATATCAGCATTTTTGTATTTGCTGAATACTCCCAATATTTATAATTCTGTTTCAGGCATTTTGCTCGTGGGCATAATTAGCATAGTTGCCCAAAATCTGTTCAATATGGATTACTTCTGGACAAGAATCCCAAGTAAAGCCACCCCCCATGAGATACCAGTTGTTTCTTTCTTTTACTGGCACTTTTTTCATGCTTGGGAATGCAGAGATAGGCATCGTTATGGAACGGCCATCTTGCAGGGTAACTTCAAACTTACCTCTTTTGGGAAAGGATAAAGCCTTTATCTTTGGCTTTACATCCCAATAACCTTCTTTCTGATACATATTCTTACTCTTTTATTGATTTATTTCTCTAAAAAAAACAAACTGCATAGAAATCAAATTCTTTACCCTTCCCCGATGATGCTGTCCAGCAATCCCTGGCAGGCATCTTCGAGAAGCATGATGACGAGTTCGAAGTCGCTATAGTCGCCATAGTAGGGATCGGGAACAGTGGTGTATTCGCGATGATGAGTCAGGAAATCGGCCATGCGGACCACCTTCTTTCTGTCTGCCTCTGAAGAAGCCATGGAGGTAATGGCACGGTAGTTTTCGTTGTCCATTACCACGATGGTTTCGAAACGGGCGAAGTCTGACTTCTGGAATTGGCGGGCATGGCTGTTGAAATTGTAGCCATGCTCGGCGCCACATTTGCGCATGCGGCTGTCGGGCAACTGCCCTACGTGCCAGCTGCCGATGCCCGCAGAATCGATTTCAAACTCATCCTGGAGTCCTGCTTTTTCTACAAGACTCTTCATGATTCCCTCGGCTGCCGGAGAGCGGCAGATGTTGCCCAGGCAGATAAATAATACGGTATGTTTACCTTTCTTTGTCATGTTGCTAACTTTTTTTGTTTGCAAAGTTAGCATAAATCTCTGTATTATGCAAGATTTTTCTTCATTTTTCTTCCCACAAAGTTCCAGGCAGGCATCTTCTTCAGGGTGCTGCGGATAGGCTGGATGTCCCAGAGCAGGAAGATGATGAGCACGCCGATGCCGATGAGACAGGTTAGGCCGTAGAGCTCGCGGATGCTGATCATCAGCAGGTTGCCGGCATCATAAGGCAGTCCGCGCGACATGTTTGCTGCCATCTGATGGCGAAGCCCGTAGCTGTAAAGTCCGGAGCACATCGCCGACATAGGGCCGTTGCGGATGATGCCTGCCATCGTCAGTCCCATGAAGAAATGCTCAAACGGCATCAGCTCTTCCAGATATACGGTAAGCATGCAGAAGAAGATGGCGTTGCCGATGCTTCTGAGAAAGAGTGGCAGATAGAGCGCTTCGATGTTGAGCCCCGGGTCGATGAGGAAATACATCATTACGGGATAACATACCATCGTTGCTACGCCTATCGTGAGCAGTCGGGTGTATTTCTGATGGAGCACCTTGCACCAGAACAGGCAGAAGAGGCAACCGGCGATAGAACCCACCCATTCTACGAAGTTGAGCACATTGGTGGTAAACGTGCCGAAATGAAGCACGCCGCCCGTAAAGGCTGTCTGCAGCACCTTGGGCGTACTGCCCATAAACTCTACGAAGGTGAAGAGGATGAGCAGGGGGATGAGCCGCTTATACTTCCATGCTGCGGGGGCGATGAAAGGATGACGGATGTGGAGCATGCGCTGGATGCAGAAATAGCCGGTCATGATAAAGAGCACGAAATCTATCTGCATGATCTTCGAATCGAGCCAGTTGTAATGCTCGCCGTAGGTGAAGAAGAAGATGAACTCCAGCATCCATGCCGACCAGAGGAAGCATCCCAGATAGTCGAGGCTGATGAAGGGCAGGGGCTTCATGAAGCGGAAGTCGTGGGTGGTTACGAAGACCGTGAGTGCTACCAGCAGCAGGGCGCCTGTCATCGTCCAGTTGATGAAGCGCCAATCCTGATATATATAAATAAGGTGTTCGGTAACCCAAGGCGTGAAAAACATGTTTCCCAAAACCACGCTATAGAGCAGGGGGAAGAAGATGGTAAAATCGCGCTTGGGGGTCATCCACAACTGGATGTTGCTCATGCATTCGAAGGTTCCGCAGAGTTTGAAGAAACCTGCTAGGTAAGAGAGGATGCACATCACGGGAACCGAATCGGTCCACATGATGAGGAAATTGCAAGCCGCTATTACCAACGCCGCATTCAGCAGAAGCTGGCGGTTGGTAAAATGAAACTTCATCTTGAAGAGGAAGGGGAATGGCATCGCCACGCCCACCACGTTGAACATGACAATCATGAGCACGTCTTCTCTCATCAAACTGTACTCGCCCATCACTTGGCTCATGGCTCCTCCGTAAATTCCGCCCGACATCTGGAAGATGAAGGCGAAGAGGAGATAAATCCATGGCTGTAACCGGCGAGGAATATATCCGTTGAACGAAGGGACGCGGAAGGGTCCCTGTAACATAGGAGGTCCTGGCATTCTTTTTATAGTTTATAATTTATAGTTGATAGTTTATAGAACATTCTATCTATAGTTTATAGAACATTCTATCTATAGTTTATAGAACATTCTATTTGAGGCGAACCTTGGTTTCTACGTTCAGACCGGCACGGAGCAGGGCTACCTGTTTCGGGTCGTTGTCGCGGGTGAGGGCGATGCGGACCGGTACACGTTGTTCTACCTTAACGAAGTTGCCTGTGGCATTATCTACCGGAATCATGGAGTAGGCGTTGCCGGCAGCTGCTGAGAGAGCCTCTACCTTGCCGTGGAATACTACACCCGGAATGGCATCGGCTGTGAAGTCTACCGCCTTGCCCACCTGAATACCGTCCATTTGGGTTTCACGATAGTTGGCCACCACCCATACATCGTTGTCATCCACGATGCGGGCGAGCATCTGTCCTGGTTGAACCAGCTGTCCCTCGTGGATATCTTTCCTGCCCATCACGCCGTCGCAGGTAGCCACGATTACGGTATAAGAAAGGTTCAGACGGGCCAGATTGAGCTGAGCCTCTGCCACACTCTCTCCGGCGCGCGAACCGCCCAGCTGCTGGGTCTGTACGTTTCGAACCGAGGCGGCACTTGCCTTCCGGCTGCTTGCCTGCTCATAACGTGCCTTGGCTCCCAGATAGCGTGCGTAGGCATTATCATATTGCTGGCGGGTAACCGCATCCTTCTTCATCAGGGCTGCAAAGCGGTCGAAATCCTGCTTGGCATTCATCATGTCTACACGAGCCTCTTTGATACCTGCCGAAGCCGTCTGAACGTTGGATGTGGTGGTTCCCATGCTGGCAGATACAACTGAAGAACCGGCCTTCGAACCGCGCAGACCAGCCTCTGCCTGAGCCACATGCAGGCGGAATTCTGAATCTTCGATGATGACGAGTGTATCGCCCTTCTTCACGTGCTGATAGTCGGAGAAACGGATCTCCTTGATAAATCCTGATACGCGCGTGTTGATAGGCGTAATGTGGCGGTTCACCTGGGCATCATCGGTATAAGCCACGTTGCTGCCATGATAAAAATGGCTGAAACACCAGCCGATGGCTCCTATAAAACAGAGGATGATAACTACATTATATATTCTCTTGATAATCTTCTTATTCATAATTTATGTTTGTTTTAATGTTTGAAAAAAGAGCAGATGAATTCTTCGTTCTTCGCTCTTCGTTCTTCACTTCCTAAATTTCTCCCGCTATGTATTTCATGCGGTAATAAGCGTATACGATGTTGATGCGGGCATCTACCTCGCTCAGTTCGGCGTTGAGCTTCAGGTTCGAGGCATCCACCATGTCGGTTACCAGCGCCAGCTGACTGAGATAGCGGGCGTTCATCACCTCGTAGTTCTGCTGCGCCAGTTCTACGCTCTTTCGTTGCGTTTCCAGTTCTACGTAGGTCTGCTGATATTGCACGTAGGCAGCCTGCACGTTGTTGTTCAGCTGTTCAGCCTGTAGGGCGTGTTTTTCCTTTGCCTGTCGGGTTTCTACGGCAGCCTGCTTGATGCGCTTGTTGCTCTTGAAGAGCGAGCTGAGGCTGTATTTCACGCCTACGCCCACATACCATACGTTCAGATTCTTGTCTATCGGCGGCAACTCGAAGAGGATAGGTCCGTCAAAGTTCTCGGCAGCCACCAGGGCCACTTTCGGCAGCAGGTCGCTCTTGGCAATCTTCTCCTTCTGTTCAGCTATCCTGATGGCGTTGCTGCTCTGTTCCAGCAGGGGCGAATTCATCGTGCCTGCCGTCTGCCAGTAAGCTTCGCCATCCTTGGCGTAAGCCTTGTCGGCTATCGTGGCGTCTGGAATAATCTGCATCTCCTGTCCCCTTTGTTCTCCCAGGTTCATGCCGAGCGTATTCAGCAGCTGGTGGTTCAGGATGTTGCGGCTGTTGCGTAGCGAAGTGAGTCCCAGCTTGAGGCTTTCCATCTGCAGTTCGTATCGGGTGATGTCGTTCTTCAGAGCCATTCCCTGGGTTTGTTTCGCCTTGATGTCGGCGATGAGCTGGCGGGTGAGCTCGATGTTTTTTTCATATACCTTGATGCGGTTGTCTATCTTGTAGAGGTCCAGATACTGTCCCAGGGCGATGAAACGGGCCTGCTGACGGGTGAGTTTCACGCCCACCTCTGCCTGCTGCTTGCCCAGTTCGGCGAGGCGGATGCCTGCGTTGATGGCGCCACCTGCATAAACCACCTGCTGTGCCTGGAAGGCGAAATTATTGCCGAAGTGGGGCGATTTCAAACCTTGAGCGTTACTGAAGTCGCGGTCGGTCATCAGGGCGTTTCCGATGTAACTGAAGGAGAGGGATGCATCGAGGTCGGGCAGTTTCTTGCTTTTAGCCGATTCTATACCGATGCTGGCAGCTTCTACGCCCGATTTCGAGGTTCGGAGCGACTTGCTGTTTTCTTCGATTCTGTCGAAGAGTTGGGCGATGGTCATCCTGGTTTGAGCCACAGCCCATAGAGAGCCTCCCCAGATGAGAAGGCCTGCAATCATCATTTTCTTTATCATTCAAAAATCTATTATTATTGTTCTTTAAAAATTCCGTTATCTCATGAATTCGGGTGCAAAGGTACGGCGATTTTGGCGAATATCCGTTTTAAATTTTTCGTGCCGCATGGAATTTTTCGGAACAAAAGTTCTTTTTTCTCACATTATTTCCGTATATTTGCACGCAAAAAGCGAATAAAAGGTATTTATGATAGAATTATCAGAACTGAACAGTTATCAGGAGGCCAGTCTTTTCTGTTCCGATTTGAGCGAGTGGCAGGAGGGTCCGCAGGTATTGACTTATGGCGCCATTCTCCTTTGCCGCAAGGGCAGGGCCGTGCTGAATGTGAATTATAAGGATTGGGATCTCTACGAGGGAGCCGTCATCACCTTGTTTCCGAATGATGTGGTAGAGGTGAAGATGATGGAGCCTTCTGCTTCCTGCGAGGGGGATGCCTGTTCCGGAATGGACGCTTCAACCTTCAAGGTGGAGATGCTGAAATATAATCCTTCTCTGCTGCGCGAAGCCAGTCTGCAGCTGGAACAGACGGTTTATTCGGCCCTGCGCGAGGACAGATGCCGGCAGGATTCACCCGTGGTTACCCATATCATCGACAGCATGTTTTCCCTCCTCAGGCTCTATTTCGAGCAGCACGACTGTACCTGCATCCCGCAGCTGGTACTCTATCAGCTCAAGGCCTTCTTCGTAGGTTTCCACGAATATCTGCAACGCAATCCGCAGAACTGCCCCGACGAGGTGAAATCTTACAGGGTGAGGGAACTCTTCAACCGCTTCATGATGCTGATGGAACGCGATTACAAGAAATCGAGAGATGTCAACTATTATGCCGAGCAGATGAACATTACCTCCAAGTATCTTTCTAATATCGTGAGGCAGGTAACGGGCCATACGCCCAAAATCATCATCGACCAGTATGTGGTGCTCCAGCTGAAGATGCAGCTCAAGCGCTCCGCCCAGAGCATCAAGGAGATGGCGTGGGAATATCATTTTGCCGATGCCAGCTTCTTCTGCCGCTATTTCAAGAAACATACCGGAATGACGCCGCAGCAGGTGAGAGAATGAACACAGTAATTATAACATAAAAATTTTCAAAACATGACAACAACACTTATCATATTGGTTATTACGGTAGCCCTATTCATCTGGGGCAGGGTGAGGGCCGACATCGTGGCGCTTACCGCCCTGGCAGCACTTCTGGTTCTGGGTATCCTGACGCCTGCCGAGGCGCTGGCGGGCTTCTCTTCGCCCATCGTCATCATGATGATAGGACTCTTCGTGGTGGGTGGAGCTATCATGCAGACCGGACTTGCCAAGCTTACGGGCAATAAGCTCATGGCGCTTTCGCGTGGCAACGAAACCATTACCTTTCTGCTCGTAATGCTCGTTACCTCGTTTATCGGAGCCTTCGTGAGCAATACCGGAACGGTAGCCCTGATGATGCCTATCATCATGAGCATAGCTGCGGGTTCGGGCATGCAGTCGTCGCGTTTCCTCATGCCGCTTGCCTTCGCCGGAAGTCTGGGCGGAATGCTCACCCTCATCGGTACGCCGCCCAACCTGGTTATCGACGAGGTGCTGACCGAGGGCGGTTATCAGCCGCTTGCCTTCTTCAGCTTCTTCCCTGTGGGCATCATCGTCATCGCCATCGGCATCATCGTGCTCATGCCGCTCAGCAAAATCTTCCTCAGCAAAAAGCAGAACGGAAAGAAAAAAAAGCAGGGTAAATCGCTCGATGACCTGGTAGATGAATATCAGCTGCTCGATAATCTGCATCGCTACATCGTGCCTAGCCGACGCTCTTCTGCCGCCCTTGATGAGAATGGCGAACAGATGGATATCGTGGGCAAAACCCTGAAGGATCTGAGCATCCAGAAGAAATATGGCGTGAGTATCATCGAGATAAGAAACGAGAAGAAATCGCGGCTGGGACTGGTGAAGGATGTGAGCCAGAACATGGCGAAGAGCAGCAGCACCATTCAGGTTCACGACACCTTATATATAATAGGTGAGGAGGAGAAGATAAACCGCTTTGCCCGAGATTACGGTCTCAGGAAGATGAAGGATGTGAAGATAGATTTCTACGACCTGGGACTGACCGAAATCGTGGTGATGCCTACGTCTAATTTCGCCGGTCTGCGCATAGGCGATGCCAACCTGCGCAAGCGTTTCGGCATCAACGTGCTGGGCGTAAAGCGGGGCGATGAATATATTACCGACAATCTGATTGCCACCAAGCTGCATGTGGGCGATATGCTCCTGGTGCAGGGCGAATGGACCAATCTTGCCCATCTGGCTACCGATACGAGCAACTGGGTGGTTATCGACCAGCCTGAGAAGACTGCCGACAAGGTGCTCTTGGATTACAAGGCGCCTGTGGCGGCTGCCATCATGCTGCTGATGATTGCGATGATGGTGTTCGATTTCATTCCTGTGGCTCCGGTCACGGCGGTCATCATCGCCGGACTGCTGACCGTCTTTGCCGGATGTTTCCGGAATGTGGAGGCGGCTTACAAGACCATCAACTGGGAGAGTATTGTGCTGATAGCCGCCATGATGCCGATGTCTACGGCGCTGGAGAAGACGGGTGCTTCTGCCTTGGTTTCTCAGGGACTGGTAGAGAGTTTGGGTTCGATGGGTCCTACGGCTCTCTTGGCAGGCATCTACTTCACCACCTCTCTGATGACGATGTTTATCAGCAATACCGCCACGGCTGTGCTGATGGCTCCTATCGCCTTGGTGGCTGCCCAGCAGGTGGGTGTGAGTCCTTATTCCTTCCTCTTTGCGGTTACGTTGGGTGCCAGCATGTGCTTTGCCTCTCCGTTCTCCACGCCTCCTAATGCGCTGGTGATGAAGGCGGGTGGTTATACGTTTATGGATTACGTGAAGGTAGGTTTGCCTCTGCAGATTATCATCGGCGTTGTGATGACCTTCGTTCTTCCGCTCCTTTTTCCTTACTAAGGATTTTTGATATCAAAATAAAAGCCCCTGATGTTTTTCCCGCATTGGGGGCTCTTTTTTTATCGGGTTAAATCAGGCCTTTTTATTTTCCCAATTAGGGAGATTTTTTTCTCCAACTGGGCAAATGATTTTGCGCGCTTTCTGAATCACGATGCAAAGATACGAAATCCCGATTTGTCAGTTGTGCGATAGCGAGCGTTGCCATGCGATAGCGGAACATTTTCCGCTAATCTCTTTTCTTCGTGTTCACGGAAGTTGGGAAAGATAGTTTCAGCGATGTTGGACAGTTGTTTTCAACGATGTTGGACAGTTGTTTTATAGCCCGAATCGGCAACAAGATAGGTCTTCATACGGCATGATTTCTCCTAATTGAGGGCGGAATACTGAAAAATAGCCCCATTTATCTCCACTTCGAGTATCTGGAAGAGCATCGGATATAAGGTTTCCTGCATGTCTTTTGATGCCTGAGAGATGGCAAATTTTACAAATTCAGTACCCTTGCTGGGTTTGGGCTTCGCCGGAGCAATGTTGCTAAAAATATTATAATCCATTGCTTTTTAGAGAGTTAAATCAAATTTCATGTTCATTTTTCCTTGCTTGCAGTCTCAGTCTCAGAGTCTCAGTTGTTTTTTTATGGTCTCGCTTCCTATGTATATTATATATAACTAATTAATAATCAGTGAGTTATAAAGGTTTAAGAAGCGGGTTTGAAGTTGGAATGTGACATTTTTCCTAACTGAGACTGAGATTTGAGACTGTTTTGAAGAGGAAATGAGGGTAGGGATAATCCTGTTACCGGCCCCCCGAAGTCCCCATTTCCTCTAGAAAGCCTCACTCCGTTTTATCTCTTTTTACCCTCGCAATCATCAAAAAAAATGTTTGCGGTTCTCTGTCATCTCTTAATAGTAGTATAGTAGTATCAACATTCCTCTTCAGGAGTTTTCAAGTCGTTATTTCAGCGAAGAACGCAACGAAGAAGGGGTGGAAGTTCATTCAAAAATAGAACTGCAGCCACTCAATAAAGATGGCTTCCAGACCATAGAAATTCCAGAGGATAATGAAGCCAAAATTGCTACCATCGGCGTTTTGAAATACATTATCCGTTAAAGATAAAAGGGCAAAAGCATTACCTTGTCAATATATGGTATGATGCTTTTGCCCTTTCTTTCTGTATGTCTTTTATTCCCCTTTCTTTTCTTCCGTTTTATTTATTCCACCTCCTCGCACATCGCCATCTCTGCTCCCCGGTAAATCACAACGAGCTGATGAAGCTTCGTGGTTTTCACGGATTTGTGCACGATGTCGCTATTGGCGTAGCGCCTTATCTGGGCTGAGGCTTCCTCGAAGAGATGGTTCAGCTGCTCATCGCTGGTGCCCGGCTTGCAATATTTCAATTCCACGATGTAGGAATCTTCTATGTCCTTATAGATGTCGCAGAGGGGCAGCAGGAAGATGTCGGCATAACCGCCATCGTTGTCAAGTTCAGAAATAGGACGGTAGAACTTGCATTGGCTCGTCATCGCCAGAGTGAAACCATGAACGTAGGCTTCGCCCTTCTGCTTATCGCGCTGGGAGGAGAAGCGCTTCAGACAATCGGCTATGTAGGCAAAGTAGGGCTTGAATGCACCTTCGTAAGCCAACTTGCTCTCCAGCTGGGTCTTGTCGTATTGTTCAAAGGTGAGGTCGTTCTCCTTGTAGGTATCCAGCAGATAGGTGTACATCTGGTCGCGCACCACCTCGTTGGGAACCACAAAGCGGGTGTTGCCCTGGTAGGTGCCGTCTATCGTTACCATGCCGAAATAGAAGAGCAGACTCAGGAAATTATCTGGGTCGTTGATGCGCTCGGCAGGGAAATTCTCCATCAGGGTTCCCGTGGTGAATCCCTTGGTCACGATATCCTGTATGATGCTGGCATCGTGGGCAAACTCCCTGTCGTGGCGGATGAGCATGCGTATCTTGTCGTAGTCGATGCGGATGTTGGTTTCCACCAGCTTCTTCGGAATATCATAGTTGTTGCGGATGTAATTATCTACAAAGTAGAGTACCATCACGGAGTTGTACATGGTTGTCTTGCCGTACTCTTCTTCTGAGAAGCAATAATTATCATACCATGGCTTCATCACTTCTATCAGCTCATCCACGCTGTGGTGAAATGGCAGCACGCTAGAGTAATAAGCCAGCATCTGGCGCACTTCCTCCTCGGTGAATCCCACCATTTCGTTGAACTCCGGGGATAGGGAATAGTTGGTGCCGATGTTGAAACCGCTGGTCAGATCGTCCATTGTTACTGGACTTACTCCTGTAACGAAAACTCTGCCCAATGAATCTCCTGCGGCTCCCTTGATGGTGTCGAAAAAATGGCGCAAATATCCCTCACCGTGAGTCTGCTCGCGGTATCGTTTTTCATGCTCCTTGGGGGCAAGAATCTGATTGGTAAAGTGGTCGTATTCATCGATGAAGAGATAAATCTTCAAGCCTGCTTCAGCACATTTGTCGCATAGAAATCCCAATTGGGCAACGGCATCTTCCTTTTGGTTCATCTCTTCCTTTGTGTGCGGTGGCAAAAGGTGGGCGTATCTGCTGCAGAAGGTATTGAACTTGTTGCTGCAATGGGCATCAAGTCCTTTTTTATAATTATCCAATCCTGCTGAAATCATGGCAAAATTCAGGTGAAGGATGAGATAGCTGTTGCGTTCGGGGGTAGGATTCTCTCCGATGTAAAGCTTGCCGAAGAGGCTTTCGAACTTATCCTTCTTGTTGATGTCGTAATAGTTTTCGAGCATGGAGAGGGTAAGGCTCTTGCCAAATCGGCGAGGGCGAATGAAGAAGAAATACATGTTAGATTCTTCTATTTTCTCAATGAATGGGGTCTTGTCAACATAGTAACAATCTCTTTCCATTACATCTTCAAAGTTCTGCATTCCGTAAGGGATGCGTTTGCGATAGATTCGCTTTTGTCTTTCTATTTTTGCCATAATCGAAACCTGCTTTTTGTTTTTATGCCGCAAAGTTAAGATTATTATTTGGAATAAGCAAAGTTTTTGGGGCTTTTTCTTGGTGGTTTATCAGAAAATGACTAGTTTTGTGGGCGTGAATCAAATAGATAACGAATAAGATAATGGATAAGATAACGACTCAAATTACGATGCTCGGAACGGGAAATGCTACGGTTTCCCAGATTTATAATACCTGTTTTGTGCTCCAAACTCCCAGCACCCTGATGCTGGTGGATGCGGGAGGAGGAAACGGAATTCTTTCACAGCTGAAGAAAGTGAATGTTCAGATTTCTGATATTCATCACCTCTTCGTTACCCATGCCCATACCGACCATGTGTTGGGTGTGATCTGGGTAATCCGAATGGTGGCACAATGTAAGGGGTACAAGGGATTGCTGCATGTGTATGGAAACGACAAGGTGATGAAGGTGATCAAGACCATCATCGACATGATTCTTGCCAAGAAGCAACTGACTAAGGTGGCAGAAAGGGTGGTGTTCCATCAGTTGGAAGATGGCGATTGTTTCGAAGTGGGGGATATGAAGCTGGAATGCTTTGATATTCAATCTACTAAGGAGAAGCAGCTCGGATTCAGGGCTGAGTTGCCTTCTTCTTCTGATGAATCGGGTAAGCCTTTGGTCTTGGCGTGCCTGGGCGATGAACCTTATAACGAGCAGAACCGACGCTACATAGTGGGGGCTGACTGGATGATGTGTGAGGCGTTTTGTCTCTATGCCGACCGCGATACTTTCAAGCCTTATGAGAAGTGCCACAGCACGGCGCTTGATGCCGGAAAACTGGCGGAGGAACTGGGCGTGAAGAATCTTATCCTGTATCATACGGAGGAGAAAACACTCGCTAATCGTAAAGAAAATTACACCCGTGAAGCTGCCGAGAATTTCAAGGGTAGAATCTTCGTTCCGGATGATTTGGAGGTAATCGAGCTGTAGAATTTTATTTGTCCCACAGATTTACACAGATTTTTGACCTGTACGGTCGGGGATTTCGCAGATTTTTTTGTTTGGATATTTGGGGAATTTCCCTCCCGATTATGGCAAGAATGAATCTGTGTAAATCTGTGGAATCTGTGGGACTTTTGAAGAGACTCACTTTTTCAGTCTTTTTTAATACGCTTCTCTCTGCTCTATTTCTTCCTGCGTAATGCGCTTGCGGTCGATGGCGCGCCAGGCAAAGACGATGTAGGCGAGCACGAACGGGATGAGGAGGGAAACTATCGCCATGGTGCGGAGCGTGAACTCGCTGCTGCAACTGTTGGCGAGAGTGAGCGAACTCTGAAGGTCGATGTTGGATGGATAGTAGGCGGTATTGTTCCAGCCGGCTATCAGCAGCAGAACCAGCACGGTGAGCACGGTTCCGATGCCCGTAAACCAGATTCCCTTTCTATACTGCACGCTCCTCGATGACTTGAAAATGCCGAAAAGAACGAGTACTACACCTATTAATAATATTACAATCAAGATTGGCATCTCCAGAAGATTGTGAAGATACTTCATGCTCTCAATCGTAATGCCGGAAGAAGAAGTGCTGAATCCATCCTTTACCAGCAATCTGATGAGGAATGGCAGGAAGAACAATAGGAAGAGCAGGGCATTCCATGGCAACTGGCGGGTGCAACGCTCCTGAATCTGCTGGTGCTCGATGTTGTTCTTGATGTATAGTATGCCCAGGATGCGGGCTAGCATCAGTACGGCAAGTCCCAGCACCACGTTCCATGGGTCGAGCAGGGCATCAAGACCATGACTGGCGTTTGCCCAGCGGCTGATGACGGGTTGCAGACTGTTGGTAATATTGCCTTTGTCTATCAGGAAATTGCTGCCGTTGAAGAAGGTGGCTACGGCTCCGCCAAGAAGCAGCGGACCCACGATGCCGTTGATAATGAGGCAGATCTGGAAGGTCTTTGGTCTAAGAAAATTACCTATCTTGTTCTGGAATTCATAGCTCACGGCTTGAATCACAAACGAGAACAGGATGATCATCCACAGCCAGTAGGCTCCACCGAAACTGGTGCTGTAGAACAATGGGAACGAGGCGAAGAAGGCTCCGCCGAAGGTGACGAGCGTGGTGAAGGTGAACTCCCACTTCCTGCCCGTGGAGTTGATGATGAGGCGACGCTCTTCTTCCGTTTTTCCCAAACAGAATATCAAGGTGTTGGCTCCCTGTACAAACATGAGAAACACCAGCATGGCTCCTAATAATGATACGAGGAACCACCAGTATGATTGCAAAAATTCGTATGTCATAATACTTTCGGGTTTTGTTGTTTACTGAAAAACTATCCTATGATTCTTTTCGAAATCTTTCTGAAAAGCATTGATTATCAGAGAGATTATTCATATTCCGGTCCTTTCTTAATCTGTTTCACCAGAATGCTGATTTCCACGGCAAGCATGGTGGTGAAGAGTGTCAGGAAGATGAAGAAGGTGGTGGCCACGCTGCCTGCCTCGATGTCGGAGATGGCGGCACTTACTGGCAGTAGGTCTTGGATGGTCCAAGGCTGGCGACCGATTTCTGCTACTATCCAGCCCGATTCTGAGGCGATGTAAGCCAGCGGAATCATGATGATGGCGGAAATGAGAAACCATCGGTATTGGGCGATTTCCTTCTTATAGACCAAGAATAGGCTGAGGGCGAAGAAGAGGATGAGCAGGCAGCCTACTCCCACCATCAGGCGGAAGGCGTAGAAGCAGATAGGGATGCTCGGCACCAGTTCCTTGGCGTCCTTGATGTAACCATATCCGAAGTATTTCATATTTTCCTTTAAGATAGGGAGCTGGTCTTGCGCCTTGGTTTCGCGATAGGTTTTCAGGGCAACTATCGCCTTCTTGCCCCGGGCTATCTTTTCCTGCACGGATGGTTCCCGGGTGCCATCCTCGTGGGTGTAACCCTTGAGAATATCGTTTACGCCTGGCACGTAGCCATCGGCTGTGCGGGTGGCTAAGAACGAGAGCATGTTGGGGATGGCGATGCGCATGGCTGGCTCCTGCTCGCTTTCGTAATCGGGCTGCTTGAAGGGGTGAACGGCTGCTATCGCCGTAAGGCTCTCGCCCTTTCCACCATTATATAAGGCTTCCATTGCTGCCAGTTTCATCGGCTGCACCTGTGCCACCTGATAGGCAGAGCTGTCGCCGGTCATCGCAGCCAGCAGGGTGGCGATGAGTCCTACTCCGGCACCCATCTTGATGCTCGCCTTCGCCAGTTGGGTTTCTCTCTTCTTCAGGAGATACCAGCAGCTTACGGCTACTACGAAGGTGGCGCCGATAATCCAGGAGGAAGTAACGGTATGGGTGAACTTGTTGATGGCGAATGGCGAGAGTGCCACATCCATAAACGAAGTCATCTCGAAGCGCATGGTGTCGGGATTAAATTCTTGACCTACAGGATATTGCATCCATGCGTTGGCTACGAGAATCCACCAGGCAGAAATGGTGGCGCCAAGTCCCGTGAGCCAGGTGGAGGCAAGGTGGAAGCCCCGGCTCACCTTATCCCAGCCGAAGAACATTACGGCTACAAAGGTGCTCTCCATGAAGAATGCCAGGATGCCTTCGATGGCTAGGGGAGCGCCGAATACGTCGCCCACAAACCAGGAGTAGTTGCTCCAGTTAGTGCCGAATTCAAACTCCAGGATGATGCCTGTGGCAACACCCATGGCGAAGTTCACGCCAAAGAGTTTTTGCCAGAAACGGCTTACGTGCTTCCAGAACGGCTTGTTGGTGCGGTAGTAGCATGTTTCGGCGATGCCCATGATTACTGCCAGTCCCAGGGTGAGCGGCACGAACAGCCAATGGTAGATGGCCGTGAGTGCGAATTGCGCCCTCGACCAGTCGATGGTGGCTGATGTAATGTCTAACAATAAATTTGTCATCATAGTTGAATGGTTTTATAATTGTTATTATATAATGTTTTTGTATTTATTTTGATGGTATAGGATTGAAATCCAGAGTTTTATCTGTTCAGAACTTCCTTGGAAACGAAGCCAGCCTTGTCTCCGTTCTTGGCATTCGTATTGATAAAATCTGGAAAGAAAAAGAGCTTGAGCACCAGGAAGATGATGGCAAGCTTGATGAGGATGACAGCCCACAACGTCTTGCCCAGGGTCATCGTCCTGAAACCATCGTAATAGAGATGGAATATCCGGGACAGCAGTCCTTGTTTCATCGGTTTTACATCCGTTTTCATCAGGTTTTTATCCTTTTTCTTCTGCATAAGCACTCCTTCTTTAAAAAATCTGCTGCAAATCTACAATAAAATTATGTAACTACCAAATATTTTCTTGAAAAAGTTACAAAAAGGTTGTTTTTAGATATCCCATAAGGGAGTTATTTTAAAGTTTTTCTTTTTAATTTCATCTGTTTATCCATCAAAAAGTAATCTATCTTCTCTAAAAACTCTCGTTTTATTCCTTTATGTTAAAATCTTCTCCCCAAAAATCGCCTATCTTTGCAGTCTCATTACAATAAAAAAGTTATAATAATCTTTGTACTTTAAAGAGAAAACATCGTAGAATTCGTTGTGCTGGAAAATCTGATGTTTTTTTGTGGAATAAGTTTTGCGGTTTCATTAGAATTCATTATCTTTGTCCCCTAAAACATAGAAACATTTTAATCAGAAGAAATTATGAATATAGAATCTGTTAGAGAGTATTGCCTCTCGCTTCCCCTCGTAACCGAGGCTTTTCTTTTTGATGAGCAGACCTTGGTGTTTCGCATCTTGGGCAAGATCTTTGCCTGTGTTGACCTGGAGCGCCCCGAGTGGGTTACGATGAAATGTAATGCCGATTACGCCCTCGAACTCCGGGAAGTGCATCCCGAAATAGAAGGCGCATGGCATTGGAATAAGAAATACTGGAATCAGGTAAACCTTTATGGCACGCTGGAAGATGATTTCATCCAGGCCCTGATTCGCCACAGTTATTCCGAAGTAGTGAAGAAGCTCAAGAAACAGGAAAAGCTTGAGCATCCTGAAATCATGGAGGTGGTGGAGTAGTTTCTACCACTCCACCTTATCGTTGAGAATCACGCCGTCGGTTGCATCTTCGGCTGTAAAGGTTTTGGCCTTATACTGCACGCAGAGCATCACGAGTGGTTCTGTACCGTTGTTGCGAACAGAGCGCTTGCCGGCTGGTGCTACTCTCACCACGCTTCCCTCCTGAATAGGGAATACCTTGCCATCTACCTGGAACTCGCCCTTGCCGCTGAGGAAGAAATACAGTTCCTCGTGGTTCTTGTGGGTGTGGAGGAATCCTGTCTCTGTGCCAGGAGCAAAGCTCTGGAATGAGAACTCACCACCAGTAGCGTTCAAGTTCTGGCCTCCGAATACCTTTCCGGGAATCTTAATCTCAGGACCCATCTCTAAGGTGTAATCCTTGATTTCACTCATCTTGCCAAAATCTGTGGCTGTGAAGTTTTCTGCCTTTGCAATAATCTTTGTTTCTTTCATCTTGTCTGTTATTTTAAAATGTTTATATTTCTTTTTTTCTTTCTTTATTTCACTTTATGTTATTTCTTTTTGTGAATTTGTGAATACTTCTGCTTTCAGCTTTCATTTCTGAATTGCGCTGCAAAGATACTGCGAAAAACTGGTTCCTGCAAGAGGGCACTTGGGGGTAAGATGGTTACCGGGAGGTAACTATTGTGTGGGAATGGGAGAAAGAAAAATGAAGCGTTAACTTAGATTAACTTGGTATGTTTGGTATCTTTCCGGATATTAGTTACTTTTGTAGCCTATTGCAGAATATTGCAGAGTTTTGCAGAATATTATAGATTATGGCAGAATATTATAGTAGAATATAAGAAGATTGATTATGGCAAGAATGATAAAAGAAATGGTAGTGCAGGACTGTCCCATCCGTAACGTTCTGGCGCGCGTTTGCGACAAGTGGTCGCTACTGGTAATCTACACCCTGAAAAATCATCAGGATGGTCCTCTCCGGTTTAATGCCCTGCGTAAGCTGATTCCGGATATTTCGCAGAAAATGCTTACCAGCACGTTAAAATCGTTGGAGGCTGATGGCTACGTTACCCGCAAGGCTTATGCCGAAGTGCCGCCAAGAGTGGAGTATTCTCTCACACCCCGTACTGAAACCCTTATTCCTATTATGGATCATCTGATAGGATGGGCGCTGGATAACATGGCTGTGATTCTGAAGGATAGGGATAAGGCAGTAGGCTGATTTCCAAGATGAGTTTCCCGGAAAATATTCCAAGATGAGATTTCCGGAAAATTATTCATTTTTTCTGTAGTTTGGGTAATGCGTGTTTTCGGGAATCATCGTATCTTTGCACCCGGAATTCGTAATCATCATATAATCATAACTATAAGTATAAAAAATATGTATATTGAGAAAATAAAGTCGCCAGCCGACTTGAAGAAGCTGGATTTGAAGGAGCTGCAGGTGGTGGCTGATGAAACCAGACAGGCTGTGCTGAACCGTGTAAGCAAGCATGGCGGTCATGTGGGGCCGAACCTGGGATTCGTGGAGGCTACCGTGGCGCTTCACTACGTGTTTGATTCGCCAAAGGATAAGCTCGTGTTTGACGTAAGTCACCAATGTTATCCGCATAAGGTGCTCACCGGACGAGCTGCGGGATTCCTCGGCGATGTGGATGATATGAATGCCATTTCGGGCTATTCTTCTCCTGCCGAATGTCCGGAGTATGATAACTTTGAGGTGGGGCATACTTCCACTTCCGTGAGTCTTGCCACCGGTTTGCAGAAGGCGCGCGACATCAAGGGAACCGATGAGAACATCATCGCCATTATCGGCGACGGCTCCCTTTCTGGCGGCGAGGCTTTCGAGGGACTGGATGAGGCTTCGGAACTCGGCACGGGCATCATCATCGTGGTGAACGACAACGAAATGTCTATCGCCGAAAATCATGGCGGAATCTATAAGAACTTGCGTGCCCTGCGCCAGAGCAACGGCACCTGCGAGCACAACTGGTTCAAGGCGTGGGGCTTTGAATACAAGTATCTGGAAGAGGGTAACGACATCGAAAAACTCATCCAGGTTTTCGAGAGTGTGAAGGATACGGATAAGCCTACCGTGGTTCACATTCATACAGAAAAAGGTCATGGATTTGCACCAGCCGTAGCCAACAAGGAGGCTTGGCATTGGGGAATGCCTTTCAATCTGGAAGACGGTTCGCGACCAAGAAGGAATGCCGATGGAACCCTCCCGAAGGTTGCTCCGACTGAAGATTACGGTACATTATTCTCTGACTGGATGCTCAGCAAGATGAAGCAGGATAAGACGCTCATCGCCGTAACCGCCGGTACTCCTACTGCAGGCGGCTTTACTGCCGATAAACGCCAACTGGCTGGCAAGCAGCACATCGATATGGGAATCGCCGAAGAGCAGGCGGTAGCGATGATTTCGGGAATGGCGAAGGGTGGATTGCATCCGGTCTGGACCGTTTACAGTACCTTCATCCAACGTACCTACGACCAGATAGCGCAAGACCTCTGCATCAATTCCAACCCTGCCGTAATCAACGTGGTAGGAGGCGGAGTGAATTCGATGAACGACATCACCCACATCTGCCTTTTCGATATTCCGATGCTCTGCAGCATTCCGGGGCTCATCTATCTGGCTCCAACCACCTGCGAGGAGTATTTCGCCATGCTCCGCTGGAGCATTCTGCAGGATAAGAAACCTATCGCCATCCGCGTGCCAAGCAATGGCGTGGTTCATACTTCAGAAATCGTTGATACAGAGTATGGTTACGAGGCAAAGTACAAGGTGATGCACCAGGGCGAGAAGGTGGCAGTCATCGCCGCCGGTTCGTTCTATCAGAAGGGCGAGAATGTAGTCCGCCTGTTGGCTGATAAGGGTATCGATGCTACGCTCATCAATCCCCGTTATCTGAATGAGGTGGATGCCGAAGTGCTGGATAGCTTGAAGGCAAACCATCAGTTGGTGGTAACCCTGGAGGATGGTTCGAAGGATGGCGGATTCGGCGAGCGTATCGCCTCTTACTATGGCACTTCAGAAATGAAGGTGATGGTGGGCGGCATCAGGAAGGGACTCTACGACAGATACGATGTGAAGGAATTGCTTTCGGATAATCGCCTGCTCGATGAGCAGATTGTGGAAGACGTTTTGTTAGTAATTAATGATTAGTAATTAATGATTGGTAATTAATTATTAAGGATTAGTTATTAGTTAGTCGGCATAGTTAGTTTTTATTTAACGAGAAATCCAAGCCGGAGAATCATCTCTAGCTTGGATTTCTTCTGTTTTATCATCGAATGTTTGTCTTAATCTCAGTCTTAATCTTAGTCATCATCCCAGTCATTATCTCAATCATCATCATCATCATCCCAATCTCTATCGTGCTTCCACTTCTTCTTGTCGTGCTTCCACTTCTTATCGTGCTTGTGATGCTTGTGATACTTGTGATGCTTGCCCGGCTTTCCTGGTCCGTAAGTTTCATGAGTTCCGCCTGGCCATCCTGGTCTTCCGTAGCTGCACTCAGGACGAGGGCGGCGCTTGTCGTGTCCCCAGTTATGCTTTGGATACTTGGTGTAAATATGGTGAACATACACATGATTATTCCAACCGATAGGGCGATAGAAATAGTAAGAGTCCTTGAATCTCTTCCATTGTCTGGCGGTCATCATGCGCTTGAGCTGCTTGTTGCGATAATGCCAGCCGTAGGCATCAATGTCGCGATAGCTGCGGATGCCATTGAGATAATTGAGATTGATGTTCAGGATGCTGTTGCGCTGGGCGCTGCTCAATCCCAGTTCCACCACCATCTTATCTGTGATAAAACGGGCCTCTGCCTGAATATCTGTCAGTCTCTGAGCATTCACAGATGTAATCATCATCCATACTGCTACCAATGTCATAATCATTCTTTTCATAACTATCTTTTCTTTAAAAGGTTATTACTGCATTTATTTTACTTGAAGAGGCTACTTGGTGCCGCTATCAACTTTTTGATGGTGCAAAGATAGGGAGAATAGCTGAAAACAACAAGGGGAAAACCATAAACCAGCGTATGATTTTCCCTAAAAGCATCGGGGGAAACTCCCGTAATAAGATTGTAGTATCTTTTATCTGCTAATTAAAATTCTTGTAACCTCTTTGACACATAATACCCCTACCTTTGCACCCGAAATTTAACAGGTATTACCCCGAAAAGGGAAATCTTTGATAAAGGTATTATAGTCAGATAAAGAAAAATGGAAAAGAAAGTATCGGGTAAGCATAGCAGCATGAATGGCTTTGCTATGATGAAAGGTAGAGTAGCAACTGTAGTTTTGGCTTCGGCTTTATTATTGGGGGGAGGCTTGACTGCACAGGCTCAAAACTCAGCATTAACCACTTGTTCTCAGAGTGCAGCAACCGCTATTCCGCAGAATCCTAACTGGAAGGCGAATGCTGCCGAATGGCAGAAACTGAAGGGCGAAATCACCCTCTACATGACCAATGATATGGGTCGCAACGGCTACTACGACCAGAAGTCTATCGCCGAACTGATGGGCGAGATGGCTGGCACGGTAGATCCTGAATGCGTACTTGCCGTAGGCGACATCCACCATTTCAATGGCGTGGCTTCCACCCAGGATCCTCTGTGGCTTACCAATTACGAATACGTTTATTCTCATCCCGACCTGATGCTCGACTGGTTCCCGGTTTGTGGCAACCATGAGTATCGTGGTAATACTCAGGCTTTTATGGACTATGGTAAGGTGAGCCGCCGCTGGATGATGCCAGCCAAATATTACACCAAGGTGTTCGACCACGAGGGAACCACCATCCGTGTCATCTTCCTCGACACCACACCTCTTATCGATTCTTATCGCAAGGCGACAGAAAAATATCCTGATGCCTGCAAGCAGGATGCTGAGGCTCAGCTCTCCTGGCTCGATGAAACCCTGAAGAATGCCAAGGAAGACTGGGTCATCGTGGTAGGTCATCATCCTATCTACGCCTACACCGAGAAGAAGGAGAGTGAGCGTCTCGACATGCAGAAGCGCCTTCTTCCTATCCTCCATAAATATAATAATGTGGCGATTTATGCCTGCGGCCACATCCACAACTTCCAGCACATCCAGAAGAAGGGCGACAACATCGACTACGTAGTCAATTCCTCTTCATCTCTGGCTCGCCCTGTGAAGCCTATCGATGGTACTGTGTTCTGCAGTTCTGCCGATGGTTTCTCTGTATTTACAGTAGATAAGAAGCAGCTGAGAATGTCGATGATAGACAAGGATGGAAAAATCATCCACACGATTTCAAAAAGTAAGTGAAGAGTGAAGAACGAAGAGTGAAGAATTCAATAGCGATATAGATGAAAAGAATTTTACTGAGTGCGGCGCTTCTAGCCGCTGCGACTACCTCCATCCAGGCACATACGCTGGATGGTATAGTCAAGGATAACAAAACGGGTGAACCCCTCATCGGAACCGTAATCCGAGTAAAGGAGCTGCCTAACGTGAGTACCACCACCGGATTCGATGGTACTTTCACCCTGCATGAATTGCCTGATAAAGGCAAGTTTACCATCATCGTTTCCTACATGTCGTACAAGACCAGGGAGATGGTAGTAGATGTGGCTAAGAAAGACAAGGTGGATATTCCGATGGATGAAGACCTGAAGCAGTTGGGCGAAGTGGTGGTCACAGGCCACCGTGAATACCGCAGCGACCGTAGCGCCATAGAAACCGTGAAGAATGCCGGCAACGTGCTCAACGTGATGAGCCAGCAGAGCATCCAGCTTTCGCCTGATGTCAACGTGGCGAGCGTTCTGCAGCGTGTATCGGGTGTAACCATGGAGCGTGATGCATCGGGCGAGGCTTCCTACGCCATCCTTCGAGGCATGGACAAGCGCTACAACTACACCCTGGTAAACGGCGTGAAGATTCCAAGTCCGGATGATAAAAACCGCTATATTCCGCTGAATATCTTCCCTTCAGATCTGATGGATCGCCTGGTAGTATCCAAGTCTCTGACAGCTGATATGGAAGGTGATGCAGCTGGTGGCGTAGTTGATATGGTGATGAAGGATGCCCCATCCCGCTTCCAGATTCTGGCGAATGCAGCCATCGGAGCAAGTGATTATTTCTGGAAGGATGGCAGAGATTATCTTACCAGCAACCGCTCTGATTATACAAAGAAGGCTCCTTACGAGGCTTTCGGAAAAGACTACAAGGCGCAGATGAGTGATTTCAAGAACGGCCCTGTTCAGTTGAAGAGCCATTCCATGCCATCTCCTAATTTCATCGGAGGTCTGAGCATCGGCAACCGCTTCTGGGGCGACCGCCTGGGCGTGATGCTCGCCGGAAGCGTGCAGAATACTTTCCGTGGCACCGAGCGCACCTACAATTCCGTAAAGATGGCTTCGGGCGAGCAGGCAATGTACATTTCCAATCTGCAACATCGCTACTACAGCATCCATGATCTTACCACGGGTGCTCATGCCAAGATAGATTTAACCTTGCCTGGTCACAAGCTGGAATGGTACAATATGTATGTGCACACCAATTCCAAGGGCATCAGATACAATAACAGCGTCAACACCGAATACATCGGAGCCGACAGCTATACCCAGGACGATGAGGTGCGCTCTCTCTCAACCACCCAGAGCATCTTCGCCACTAACCTGAAGGGTACGCATCATCTTACCAAGGATTTTACCGTAGATTGGTCGGGCGTATTCTCGCAGGCAAAGGAGGAAGATCCGGACAGAACCTACGTAACCCTGACGAATACCGTGAGCCGAACAGCCGAGAATGGCGGCGATGCCGTATCGGGTTCCATCTGGGATGCCGACAAGAACATCACCAAGACCCTGCCAAAGAGTGCCGAGCGCCGGTTCCAGCACAACAAGGATACCGACTGGGCGGGTTACATCAACCTTTCTTACGATACCCATTTCGCCAATGATGTGGAGGCTCTCTGGAAGGCGGGTGCGCAGTATCGCAGAAAAGAACGCAGCAACAGATACTATTCTTACATCTTCAATCCTGCTGACATCTCGCAGACGATGGATGGAAACGGATTAGAGCAGTATGCCAATATCGATTGGGTTTGCAAAACTCCTTATTCTCAGGCTTCGCAACTCAACTACGATTCCAAGGAGCACATCGGAGGCGCCTACGCCATGGTAACCCTGAAGAGCGAGGTGGGTGAACTGAATGCCGGTTTCCGTGCCGAGCATACCAACCAGATTTACACCATGCTCCAGCACTTCCGCAACATGGGACAGGTAGGCGAGCAGAGCTACTGGGATTATCTGCCATCTGCATCCATCAAATGGACTCCAACCAAGAAGATGAACGTGCGTCTCTCTTACTATCGCTCCATCAACCGTCCGGGCTTCTATGAGATTGTGCCTTATCAGATTATGGGCGAGGAGTATCAGGAGAAGGGAAATCCAAACCTGAAGCGTGCGCGCATCGACAACATCGACCTGCGCTGGGAGTGGTTCCCAAGCAAGACCGAGCAGATTCTTGCCGGCGTATTCTATAAGTATCTGAAGGACCCGATTGAGCAGGTGTTCGTAACTTCTGATGGCAAGATTGGTGCCGGAACCGATGCCTACTATACACCGGATAACCTGGGTAATGCCAAGAACATGGGATTCGAAATTGATGTAATCAAGTACATCCGCCACTTCGGAGTAAAGGCGAATTATACTTACACCCATTCAGAAATTACCACCTCGAAGCGTGAGTACAAGGAGGGGAGTGCCGAGTATAAATCGGGCGTAACCCAGACCCGTCCGCTGGTTAACCAGGCTCCTCATACCGCCAATATCTCCTTATTATATAAGGATACGGAGAATGGCTGGAATGCGCAGTTGGCCTCTTCCTTCACGGGCACCAAGCTCGCCCTGGTTTCTCCCTTCAAGGATGCCGACCAGTGGGATAAGGCGATGTTCGGTCTCGACCTGAGTGCCGAGAAGCAATTCAAGAACGGCATCTCCATCTTCTTCAAGGCAAACAATCTGCTCGATGCCAAGCGCGAGAGATACTTGAAGACCGTGAACAAGAGCAACCTGGAGTATGAGGGACAGAAGAGCGATAAGACCATCGTAGGTACTTATAAGTACGGTAGAACCTTCCTACTGGGCGTAAGATACAAGCTTTAAATGGTAAAAAGGCTTTTAAAGGCAAAAAGGTAAAAAAGAAAAAAAGGTAAAAAATGAAAAAGATAAATACTTTTGCAGCTTTGCTTATGATGGCAGCAGCTGCAATGTTCTCCACATCTTGCGAGAACGATAATATAAATCCATACGATTACGTGAATAATGGCGCTAATGGAAGTGATGGCAACCAGAACCAGGGTTCTAAAGATGTCATTACAACTAAGGTGGCAGAATATCCTAAAGGCTCTCTGGTTTGGAGCAAGGATACTACCCTCAGCGAGAGCGTGGAGATTCCTGTAGGAACATCGCTCTACATCGAGCCGGGCGTAACTGTTACCTGCAAATCAGAGGTTCAGGTGCCGGTAGAAATCGTGGTATTGGGCAATCTCTATTGTCTGGGAACCGCCGAGAAGCCAGTTACCATCACTTCTGATACCAAGAAACCTGCCGATTGGGGCGGCATCATCTGCGGCTACAATTCAGAAGAGGTGGTGCTCAACCACGTAGATGTGGCCTATGCCGGTGCTACTCCTACCGAGAGTTCTGCTTCTTTCCAGAACAAGCTTTTCAAGACTACCATTGATGGTGGTGTGCCAGCCTTCCACTTCTGTAATGTGAATGGTAAGTTCGTGATGGCAAACAGTTTCTTCCATGACAACTACAACGATCAGACTTACTTTACTGGTGGTAACGGTATGATTATCAACAATATATTCGCTGATAGCGGAAATGCAGCCGATGGCGGCGAGGCTATCAACGTAAAGGCTGGTTGCAAACTCGATGTTGCCAACAACATCATCTACAACGCCTGCACCAACGCCTTCAAACTCTCTAATGCCGGCAATAGTGAGGTGATTCCGCTTACCGAGATGACTGCTTACAACAATACCGTAGTTAATTGCGGATGGCGCCGTGCCAAGAACAAGAAGGGTGGTTCTGTATGGATAGAGAAGGCTGCGAAGCCAATCTTTGTGAACAACCTCATCTATGATTCACGTTTCGGCCTGAAGCAGCCAAAGAAGGATGGTGCTGATATGGAGCACAGCCGTCTTACTCCAAACTACTACTTTGCATCTACCGCAACAGGAGTAGAGCAGATGGCAAAGGATGCAAATCTCGGCATCTGGTTTGATACTGATATCAAGAGCAGCGTGGCTGGTCAGTTCAACCCTCTCTTCAAGAGTTTCACTCAGAGCGACAAGATGAACATCAACTGCGAGATTGATAAAGTGGAGAATGGTGCTCCATTGGCATTCGATAAGACTTGGAATTTCGAGTATCAGGATAACAGTCCTGCTCTCTCTGGTGGTGTAACCGATTTTACTCCGCTCTTCCCTGGTGGTCTGCCATTCTTCGGTATGAAGCAGGTGAATTTCCTGGATAAGAATAACGACCAGAACTATTACTTTACCGCTCCATTGCCAAGCGCAAGATTCGGAGCGAGATTGTAAAAAGCTATTATATATCATAGCGCGATTAAATAAAAAGAGGCTGCGTGCAGGCGACAGAGATGTAGCTTGCACGCTTTTCTTGTATAATCGGTTTAGTTCAAGATAGAAACAACGTCTTTTCTTCATCTCTCTTATCTCCTTTCTTCCTTCTTCCTGTATTAATAATGTGTTAATCTCAGGAAAAGTCTTGGTTGATTATAGGATAAAATGTTCTTTAACCCTATTGAAATCTCTGTTCATAGACGTTGAACGGCGGTTCAGCGTCTATGAACGGCGGTTCAGCGACGTTGAACGGACATTCAACGTCTATGAACGGAGATTTTATCTAGGTATAAATGTTTTTTTTCTTAGTTGAAAGAACTGTTTTAGTAGGTTAAAATCCTTGTTTTACCCCTCTTCTTGTTCTAATAAAAAAGGAAAAAGCTTTGAAAACAATCTTGTTTTCAAAGCTTTTTCCTTTTTTATGCCTCTTTCTTCTTCGTCTTAGGAAGAACGAGGTTGAGAACTACGCCGATGACGGCGGAAAGACCGATGCCGGAAATGGCGAAGGAACCGGATGAGAGAACGGCGCCACCCAAGCCCATCGTCAGCATCACAGAGATGATGATAACATTGCGGGTTTCATTCATGTCTACCTTGTTTTGCATCAGATTCTGAACGCCCACACTTGCGATGGTTCCAAAAAGCAGCAGCATGATGCCACCTAAAACCGCCTGAGGAATACTCTGCAACAAAGCACTCAACTTGCCCACGATAGAGAAACAGATGGCGGTGGCTGCGGATATGCGAATCACGGCAGGACTCGTTACCTTGGTGATAGACATCGCACCTGTTACCTCTGAATAAGTGGTCTCAGGAAGTCCGCCCAGAAAGGCTGAACAGAGACATGCCAGTCCATCGCCCAACATCGTGCGATGCAATCCCGGATCTGCCACGAAATCCTTCTTGGCTACGGCACTCACCACATATACATCGCCGATATGCTCCAGTACCGGAGCTATTGCCACGGGCAACATATAGAGGAATGGAGACCAGGAGAAATGGGTGATGGTATCGAAGGATACAGGACATGAGAACCATGATGCCGCTGCCACGCCCGAGAAATCTACCTCGCCCATGCAGATGGCGATGACATAGCCCACGATAACCCCCGAAATGATAGGAACCAGCTTCATCAAGCCCTTGCAGAAGGTAAGCACCAGGATAGCGGTGATGAGCGATGCAAAGGAGAGAATCCAGTTGGTCTTTGCCATATCCACAGCGCTGCCCGAAAGGGAGAGACCGATGAGGATGATGGCGGGACCGATGACTACCGGAGGAAAAATCCTGTCCAGCAGTTTCTTGCCCTGCCATTTCACTAGGGAGCTCATGACGAAATACACCAGAGAAACGCTGGTTAGTCCGGCGATTGTTCCCGGCAGTCCCCATTGCTTGGTTGCAGCGATGATAGGGGCGATAAAAGCGAAGGAACTGCCCAGGAAAATAGGCACCTTACCCTTGGTGATGAAGTGAAAAAGAAAGGTTCCTACACCAGCGGTGAAGAGAGCCGTTGCCGGATCGATGCCTATCAGAAGAGGCACCAGAACCGTTGCCCCGAAAGCCACAAACAGAAACTGTACTCCCACAAGGGTTTTCTTGGTCATAGAAAGTTGTTCTGTATCCATAGTCGATATTCTTTATTAGCCTTTCAGACTCTCCTGATACCAGTCGAAGAGTTTCTTCACACCATCTTCAATCTCTACCTTATGCGTCCATCCGAGGCTGTGGAGCTTATCTACAGAGATGAGCTTGCGCATGGTTCCATCTGGCTTGCTGGCGTCAAACTCTACTTCGCCTTCGAAACCTACTGCCTTTACTACAAGTTCAGAAAGTTCACGGATGGTGAGCTCCTTGCCGGTACCCACGTTGATGTGGCAGTTGCGAATCTCACCGAGAGATGGGATAGCGCCACCACGACCCTCAGAGTTGTTTCTATCCACAGCACCATCTACCTTGGCACCATAGAATACAGAACTGTACTTCTCGATACCGATGATGTCCTTGAAATCTACATTCAGGAGCACGTGAACGCTGGCATCTGCCATATCCTCGCTCCAGAGGAATTCACGCAATGGTTTTCCTGTTCCCCAAAGCACTACCTTGTTGTCGTAGATGCCATAGAACTCCAGCGCCTTCAGAATGCGCTCGTGAGAGTTGCTGCCGTCTACGTTACCCTCTCCGATGATTTCGCGGAGCTTATCAGTAGGGTTGATAGGGCGCTTGTTCATATCCACCTCGATGCTGTGCCAGTCGCCATCGTGGATGAGTTTGGCAAGATAAATCTTGCGCATCATCGCAGGCATTACGTGGCTGTTCTCCAGATGGAAGTTATCGTTTGGACCATAGAGGTTTGTTGGCATCACAGCGATATAGTTGGTACCATACTGAAGGTTGTAGCTCTCGCACATCTTCAGTCCGGCAATCTTGGCGATGGCATATTCCTCGTTGGTATATTCCAGCGGAGAAGTAAGGAGCACATCTTCACTCATAGGCTGCGGTGCATTCTTAGGATAGATGCAGGTAGAGCCCAGGAAGAGGAGCTTCTTCACGCCATGAGAATAAGCGTTGCTGATTACGTTGCATTGCATCTTCATATTCTGCATGATGAAGTCTGCACGATACAATGAATTCGCCATGATACCGCCCACGAAGGCAGCAGCCAATACTACTGCATCAGGCTTTTCCTCGTCAAAGAACTTCTCTACTGCATACTGGTCGGTCAAGTCGAGTTCTTTGTGAGAACGACCTACCAGGTTGTTATAACCTCTCTTCTTGAGGTTATTCCAGATAGCAGAACCCACGAGTCCGTGGTGTCCTGCAATATAAATCTTTGCGTTTTTATCCAACATAATTACTTAACAATTCCCTTTTCCAAATATTCTGCAAGATTGCAGCGAACCTTCTGACTGGCATCCTCGGCAGCTACCTTCGCCATATCGCTCTCTACCATGATCTTTACGAGATCCTCGAAAGAGGTGGTGTTAGGATTCCAGTTGAGCTTAGCCTTTGCCTTTGTTGGGTCACCCCAGAGGTTCACCACGTCGGTAGGACGGTAGAAATCAGGAGAAACCTCAACGAGTGTCTTGCCGATGAGTTCCTCAGGACCCTCAACGCAGATACCCTTCTCGTTCTCATCCTTGCCTTCCCATTTCAGTTCGATTCCTACATAGTGGAACGCCAGCTGGGCGAACTCACGGACAGAGTGCTGCTTACCGGTTGCAATCACGAAGTCCTCTGGTTTCTCAGCCTGGAGAATCAGCCACATACACTCTACATAATCCTTGGCATAACCCCAGTCGCGGAGCGAATCCAGGTTACCGAGATAGAGCTTGTCTTGCTTGCCCTGCTTGATGCGGGCTGCAGCCAAAGTAATCTTGCGGGTTACGAAAGTCTCACCACGGCGCTCACTTTCATGATTGAAGAGGATACCAGAGCAGCAGAACATATCATAAGCCTCACGATACTCCTTGACAATCCAGAAACCATACTGCTTGGCAACAGCGTATGGAGAATAAGGGTGGAATGGAGTGTTCTCGTTCTGAGGAACCTCTTCTACCTTACCGTAGAGCTCTGATGTTGAAGCCTGATACATGCGGCAGGTCTTCTCCAGACCGCATTGGCGGATAGCCTCAAGGATACGGAGCACACCGGTAGCATCTACATCTGCTGTAAACTCAGGGGAGTCGAAGCTCACCTGTACGTGGCTCTGTGCTGCCAGATTATATACCTCAGTAGGTTTCACCTTGTTCATTACCTGGATGATACTCATAGAGTCACCGAGGTCAGCATAGTGAAGATGGAAATTAGGTGTACCCTCCAAATGGGCAATTCTTTCGCGGTAGTCGGTAGATGATCGGCGGATAGTTCCGTGAACATCATACCCTTTTTCCAACAATAATTCAGCCAAGTATGAACCATCCTGGCCTGTAATACCTGTAATTAAAGCTACTTTTCTATTCATGTCATTATATGTTTTTAATGATGTCTTTTTATTGAATAAGTCAGAATATCTGTGGGTAAACCGGATTAAGCCTTAGCAATCAGGTTTTCAAAGTCATCACAGAATTCAGTCATCTGGTGATAGAGTAGATTGCAACCCTTATTGGATAATTCTTCATCTGGTAGCGGACCGCTGTTAATTGCTACCGTAAAAATGTTGGCTGCCACGCCGGCACGGACGCCCAAAGGAGCATTCTCTACCACGATGCCTTCCCAGGGTTTCAGGTTTCCTGCCTTCTGCAATCCCATGAGATATGGGTCAGGATTTGGCTTGCCGCGCTTTACATCATAGGCGGTTACGATATGTGCTTCATCCAGAAAATCGCCGAAGTCGTTGAGCAGTCGCATGATGAGCGGGCGCTGTCCGCTTCCTGTTACCACTCCTACCTGCATGCTGGCATCTTTAATCTTCTGCATTATTTCCTTTACGCCAGGAAATATTTCGGCAGTAGGCATCGAGTGGAATATTTCGGTCTTCACATCATACATCTTCTGTGCTTCGTCCAGCGTGATGTCGATGCCCTTCTGCTTCTTCACCATCATCTGGATGGTGTCAATGCCTCGGGCTCCTTCGGTGGCATAAGCATCGGCTGCTGTCATGTGGATATCAAACTGTTTCATCGATTCCTGCCATGCCACAGCATGATTTGGCATACTGTTATACAGCACGCCGTCCATATCAAAAAGCACGGCTTTAGGGTTGAATTCCCCAAAGCCGTGTTCTTTCATATATTTAAAAATAATTTCCTTCATCAATTATTCATTCTTCAAGCGCTCCTGGATAGCTTTGCTCTCTGCCTCATAACCTGGCTTGTTGAGCAATGCGAACATATTCTTCTTGTATGCCTCAACACCAGGCTGGTTGAATGGGTTCACCTCTTCCAAGAGACCGCTGATACCGCAAGCCTTCTCGAAGAAGTAGATCAGCTGACCGAGGTAGTAAGCGTTCAACTCTGGTACGTTAACCAGAATGTTAGGAACACCACCGTCAACGTGAGCCAGACGTGTACCGAGCTCTGCCATCTTGTTCACCTCGTCAACACGCTTGCCCTCGAGGAAGTTCAAACCGTCGAGGTTCTCATCATCGTGAGGGAAGAGTAATTTCTCGTTAGGAGTCTCTACGCTGATAACAGTCTCGAAGATAGAGCGCTCGCCCTGCTGAATCCACTGGCCCATAGAGTGAAGGTCGGTAGTGAAGTCGCAAGCTGCTGGGAAGATACCCTTCTGATCCTTACCCTCGCTCTCACCATAGAGCTGCTTCCACCACTCAGCGAAGTAGTGAAGTTTAGGCTGGAAGTTGCATACAATCTCAATTTTCTTGCCAGCCTGAGTATAGAGAGCCTGACGTGTAGCTGCATAGATAGCAGCAGGATTCTCCTCGAAAGCTACGTCCTTGCCGCAAGCCTTCTCCATGTCAGCCGCACCAGCAACGAGCTGCTTTACATCGAAACCAGCTACTGCGATAGGCAACAAACCTACTGGAGTCAAAACTGAGAAACGGCCACCTACATTGTCAGGGATGATGAAGCTCTTGTAACCCTCCTTGTCTGCACAAGTACGTGCAGCACCCTTCTTGGCGTCGGTTACAGCTACGATAACATCCTTAGCCTCTTCCTTACCGCGCTGATCCTCGCATTGCTTCTTCAAAAGACGGAAAGCGAGAGCAGTCTCAGTGGTGGTACCAGACTTAGAGATATTGATGACACCAAACTTCTTGTCCTTCAAGAAAGAAGTCAACTCGAAGAGGTAGTCCTCACCGATATTGTTACCTGCGAAGAGGATAGTAGGGTTCTTCTTGTCGTTTACGAGCCAGGCGAAAGAGTTGCCGAGGCCTTCGATAACGGCGCGTGCACCGAGGTAGCTACCACCGATACCTGCTACAACAACCACCTCACACTTTTCGCGCAAAGTATTGGCAACAGCCTGAATCTCATTGAGGAACTCAGGAGTGATAGAAGATGGCAAATGCAACCATCCCAAGAAATCGTTACCTTCACAAGTGCCGTTCTCAAGAGCTTCCTGAGCGGCCTTAACCTTAGGCTCGTAAGCCTTTACTGCACCTTCTGCAAGGAATGATGCAGCCTTTGTAATGTTTAAGCTGATACTTTTCATTTTTCTTTTAATATCTAAATGAATGTGTTAATGTTACTACTTGAAGACAAACTCTTCTGCCGAAACCGAAGGATAGGATGTGCCTATCTGAACGAGTCGGTCAAGAGTTTGATTTCGATTTGCGGACTGATGCGCTCGTACAATATATTATATACAGCATCGAGAATCGGCATGTTGACGTGCATGTGGCGATTGATTTCCTTCATACACTTGGTGCCGAAATATCCTTCTGCAATCATCTCCATCTCTATCTGCGCACTCTTCACGCTGTAGCCCTTGCCTATCATGGTTCCGAAGGTGCGGTTGCGGGAAAAGTTGCTGTAACCTGTTACGAGCAAGTCGCCCAGATAAACTGAGTCGTACATGCTTCGGTCGATAGGGTGGACGGCTGTCAGGAAGCGGTGCATCTCCTGAACGGCATTTGACATGAGTACCGCCTGGAAGTTGTCACCATACTTCAGACCGCCACAGATACCTGCTGCGATGGCGTATACGTTCTTCAGAACCGAAGAGTATTCGATACCGATGACATCGCTCGAAGTCTTGGTCTTGATGAATTCACTCGCCAGACAATCGTTGGCGAAGGCACACGCCTTTTCGGTATCGCTACAGCCCACGGTGAGATAGCTCAGTCGCTCCAGTGCCACCTCCTCGGCATGAGAAGGACCTCCGATGCAGGCGAGGTTCTCGTAAGGCACATCGTAAACCTGATGGAAATACTCTGAGCAAACGAGGTTTTCATCAGGCACAATACCTTTGATGGCTGTGATGATGAACTTGTCGCTGAGTCGCGTCTTGAGCTTCTTGAGATGATTCTTCAGATAAGGCGACGGGGTGACGAACACGAGTGTATCGTAGTTCTGCACTATCTTGTTGATGTCGGAAGAGAAGAAAATCTCATCTACATTGAATCGTGCCGACATCAGATAGGCAGGGTTGTGCCCCATGCGCTTGAAGTCCTCGATGCGGTCATCGCGACGCATATACCAGCCTATGTGATGAGTATGACCCACCACAATCTTGGCTATTGCCGTAGCCCAGCTACCGCCGCCAATTATCGCTATTTTACCGCAATTATACATGTTAATGTTGAATGTTGAATGTTGAATGTTGAGTTGGCATACGCCTTGCATGCTGGATGTTGTGAGACTTAATGGCTGTCTGGTTGTAATTTCTTAGTAACAGAAGCAAGAAGACTTACCATTTCATTGGCATCCTTATATATAGATAGGTATAGCTTTTCGTCTAAGTATTTAGTTCGATACAAAAGCTCTATCCAATATAATGTCTCTTTACTTTCTTTGCGAGAAATGTAAACCTTTGCAGCAAAGTCTGCTTTGCTGATTGCTGACTGAGCTTCGGAAAGATTAGCTCCGATACTAGTACCAGAACGAAGGAGTTGTTTGCTTAAAACAAACTCCTTCTTCTCGTTACATAACCATTTGTATAGATTAACGATGCGTACAGCAAAATCCATACTCTTGGTCATAAGTAAATCTTTTGCGCTGCTCATAATTCAACATTCAACAATCAACATTCAACATTACTACGATCAATCCAGCCCTGGATGTCGTCAACAGAAGGCTTCTCGTAGCCGAGCTTGTACTTCTTGTTGATTTCGCCGATTTTCTGCTGGAGACCCTGAGCCTTTTCTTCACGGATATCAGAGATGAGGTTGAAGCCTGCCTTGCGGAGCACGTATGCCCAATCCTCTGGCACGCCAATCTCTGCCCATTCCTTGATGGTGCTCTGTGGCATCTTCTTCTCTGGCTTCATCTGTGGGAAGAACAGTACCTCCTGAATGAAGGTCTTGCCTGTCATCAACATGACCAAACGGTCGATACCGATACCGATACCTGATGTTGGAGGCATACCATACTGGAGGGCACGGAGGAAGTCCTGATCGATGATCATCGCCTCGTCATCACCCTTGTCAGCAAGCTTCATCTGGTCGATGAAACGCTCTTCCTGGTCAATTGGGTCGTTGAGCTCAGAGTATGCATTGGCAAGCTCCTTACCGTTAACCATCAACTCGAAACGCTCGGTCAAGCCTGGCTTAGAACGGTGCATCTTGGTCAATGGAGACATCTCTACAGGATAGTCGGTGATGAAGGTTGGCTGGAGGAAGGTTCCCTCGCAGAACTCACCGAAGAGCTCATCAATCAACTTACCCTTACCCATGGTCTCATCTACGTCCATGCCCTTCTCCTTGCAGAATGCGCGGATCTCTTCCTCGGTCTTGCCGTTGCAGTCGAAACCGGTCTTTTCCTTGATGGCATCGAGGATAGGCAGACGGCGATATGGAGCCTTGAAACTGATGATGTTGCCATCAATCTCGCGCTCTGGCTTGCCGTTTACGGCGATACAGATCGTTTCGAGCAACTTCTCTGTGAAAGCCATCATCCAGTTGTAGTCCTTGTACTGAACATAAAGCTCCATACAGGTAAACTCAGGGTTGTGGTTGCGGTCCATACCCTCGTTGCGGAAGTTCTTGCCGATTTCATAAACACCCTCGAAACCACCTACGATGAGGCGCTTCAGGTAGAGCTCGGTAGCGATACGCATGTACATATCCTGATCGAGCGCATTGAAGTGGGTGATGAATGGGCGGGCAGAAGCACCACCGGCAATGCTCTGCAGGGTAGGAGTCTCTACCTCAGTATAACCTGCGTTGTCGAGTACGCTGCGGAGTGTGCGGAGTACGGTAGCACGCTGCATGAAAGTATCCTTTACGCCATCATTAACGATGAGGTCAACGTAGCGCTGGCGGTAACGCAACTCCGGATCATCGAACTTGTCGTAAGCCACGCCATCCTTATACTTCACGATAGGGAGTGGCTTCAAGCTCTTAGAGAGCAGGCACAGTTCCTTGGCGTGAACAGAAATCTCGCCAGTCTGTGTGCGGAAAACAAAACCCTTTACACCGATGAAGTCACCGATATCGAGAAGTTTCTTGAATACAGTATTATAAAGGTCCTTGTTCTCGTCTGGACAAATCTCGTCGCGGGCGATATAAACCTGGATTCTTCCCTTTGAGTCCTGCAACTCAGCGAAGCTAGCTTTACCCATTACGCGGCGACCCATCATGCGTCCGGCGATAACTACCTGTCGTGGCTCGTCCTCGTCCTTGAATTCAGCTTTGATATCTGTGCTGAATGCATTGGTTGGAAACTCTGCTGCTGGGTATGGGTCGATACCCATCTCGCGCAATGTCTGAAGACTCTGTCTGCGAACGATTTCCTGTTCGCTTAGCTCTAAAATGTTCATATTCTATTCAGATATATCTTTTATTTTCTTATTTTTGGTGCAAAAATACAAAATAAATCTGAACTATATGCCGTTTTTTATGTTTTTTATTATTAAAGAAAGGAAAAGGTATGTAAAGTTTGCCCTTTATCAAATAAAAAGTGCGATAAATTTTGTTTTCTCTAAAGAAAGTCTTACCTTTGCGTTGAGTTTATCAGAAACATACTTTGGAGTGATGAGAAAACGAATAGCTCTGAATCAATAACAAAATACGAAAAAATAGGAGATAATAAGATGAACATAGATGAATTAGTAAAAAGAATCAGCAAGACTGATGGATTATCCAAGACCCTCGGAATGCATTTCATTTCTACCCCTGAGCCTGATACGCTTCAGGCAACGATGAAGGTAGATGAGCGTAATCGCCAACCTTTCGGCTTCTTGAGTGGAGGTGCTTCTCTGGCTCTTGCCGAGAATGTGGCGGGTATCGGTTCCCTGGCGCTCTGTCCGGGACAGATTGCCGTGGGCATCAACGTGAGCGGTACTCATGTTCAGGCGGTCAGCGAGGGCGATATGGTTACTGCCTTTGCCAAGATTGTGCACAAGGGCAGAACCTTGCATACCTGGCAGGTGGATATCAAGAATACGGCTGGTGAGGTAATCTGTACCGTACAGGTAACCAACTATGTGTTCACTCCAAAGAAAGACAATCAGAAAAAGGGGGCAGAAACAAAGGTATGATAGCTTTTGCGTATTATCGTCTGCCTTATCTGCACCATGCTACCTATGTGGCTCAGCATGTGGGAGAACCTGAGGTTCTCTCTTCTGTGGCAGAACTGAATGGCAAGGAAGGTTTCGTGATAGCTCCTTTCGCGCCATCCAGCGAATGTCCCGTGGTGCTGATGCATCCGGATGAAAGCAAACTTCTCTCTGCCGAGGGGGCTGAAAATGCATCGCGATGCGGCACTTCCTACGTCGTGACGCAGCAGGATTTACGTCGTGACGTAGCAGAATCTACGTCGGGACGTAATTTTGAAGCCTATGCAAGGGAGTTTGAATGCTTTCACCGGCAGCTCTCTGAAGGTAAATTCAGCAAGATTGTTCTGGCAAGAAAACTGCGTATTCAGAGCAATCGGCAGCCTTTAGGATCTGTCCAGACTTCAGCAGTGCAAGATGCCGGCAAGCCTTCAGATGTGCAGAATACAGCCAATGCTTCAGTTGTGCAGGATTCAGACTCTTTAAAGGCTCTGTTTCTGAAGACCTGCCGGATGTATCCCCGTCTTTTTGTAGCCTTGATTTATACACCCCAATCGGGTTTATGGCTGATGGCTACACCTGAAATTCTGCTCAAAGGTGAACAGAATCAGATGGCAACCATGTCGCTGGCAGGCACCCAGAAGGCAGAACCTTCCAAGACCGTAGCCGATTATCCGGTAGAAGGGATAGAATGGTCGGAGAAGAACAGAGAGGAACAGCAGTATGTAACCGATTATATCGAGGATTGCATCAAGATCTTTTCGGATGATTATCAGAAGAAGGGACCTTATACCACGATGGCTGCCAATCTCTATCATCTCCGTACCGACATCGCTTTCCGTCTGCATGATACGGGGCGTCTGGGCGATGTGCTCGATGCCTTATATCCTACGCCTGCCGTCTGCGGAATACCGAAGGATGAAACTCGCCGGTTTATCCTGCAGCATGAACATCAGTCGCGCAAATACTACAGTGGTTTTGTGGGACCGATTTCGCCGAAAGGAAAGACGCATCTCTATGTTTCCCTGCGCTGCATGAATATCCTGGATGACGGCTCCTGCGAACTCTATGCCGGAGGCGGATTGCTGAAGGAGAGCGAGATGGAGAAGGAATGGAAGGAAACTGAAGCTAAGATGCAGACCATTCTGTCGGTTCTGTAAAGGTCTTGCAGAGAAAATGATAGGGATTCATTCTGATTTTATAATGCTAAAAGACAAAGGGTCTTCAAGAATCTGAAAACATAAAAATAACCTAAAAAATAAGGTGAAATGTATAGCAATAAAGAAAACGTCAATATTTTGACAAGTTTACTGGTAGCGCATGGTGTTCGCCATGCTGTAGTGTGTCCGGGCAGCAGAAATGCAGCCATAGTTCACAATCTCAACGAGTGTGAAGACATCACTTGCTATCCTGTAACCGACGAACGTAGTGCCGGCTTCCAAGCTCTTGGACTTTCTATGGCTGAAGGTTATCAGCCTGTCGTAGTGTGTGTGACTTCGGGTTCTGCATTGCTCAATCTTTATCCGGCAGTAGCTGAGGCTTATTATCAGCAAATCCCGCTCATAGTGATTTCTGCCGACAGACCGGCACAGTGGATTAACCAGTTGGATGGTCAGACGCTTCCTCAGCCTGATGCTTTGGGGCAGATGGTAAGAAAATCGGTATCTCTGCCAGAAGTGTTCGAAGGTGAGCAGCAGGAAGAGATGCATTGGTATTGCAACCGGCTGGTCAACGAAGCGCTGTTGAAAAGCATGGGGCGGGTAAAGGGACCTGTACACATCAATGTACCTATCTCTGAGCCTTTCTATTCGTTTACGAAAGAAGCTTTGCCCGTAGAGCGCAAGATAGAGGTTGCTTACTGCAGGGCAAATATTGACACATTTGATGGGACCCCTTTTGAATGTGTGTTAGAAGCCAAACGGCCATTGTTGGTAATAGGACAGTTGGACAATACCGAAAAATATGTAGACTTGTTGGCTTATATTGACCGAATGCCTATATTATGGGAATCTCTGGCAATGCCACCTTATCTATATAAGGTTCAGGAAGAACTGGGAGAAGATTGGAATAAAACCACCCTGTATAGCGCTTTCGAGAATTTGCTGGATGAAATAAAGGACGATGAAAGATTCCGTCCTGACCTGGTGGTTTATATAGGTGGACATATTGTGAGCAAGAAGTTGAAATCTTATCTGCGTTCGCTTAAAGGAGTTGAGCAGATAAGAATTTCGCAAGAGGCTGATATCGAAGATACGTTCATGCATCTTACTAAAGTGATGGATTTGCCAAACAGTGATGCTATGTCATGGTTGGATAATTTTGGCTGGCACAACCACTGGGAGGATTATCGCAAATTGTGGATGGACGCGTTGGCTAAAAGCTATGAACGCAAAGAGAACTTCAAGCCTGAGTTCAGCAGTCTGGCTACCGTAAAGGAATTCTTCAGCCAGCTTCAGAAGGTTGAGCCTCAGGATTTCAAAGCGTTCACCTTAGGCGGTAAAGATGCTCAGGACGATGGTATCTATGACCGCGAATTCGATACATTCCTTCCAGGTATGATGAGCAGCGTCATCTCCGGTAACAGTTCTGCCATCCGGTTGATGAATCTGTATGCCGACCGCCATGTTTACTGCAATCGTGGTGTGAACGGCATAGAAGGTTCTCTTTCTACGGCTGTAGGTTTCTCGATGTGCAAGAACAAGTCTGATAAGCATGTATACTGCATTCTCGGCGACCTGAGTTTCTTCTATGACCAGAATGCGCTCTGGAATAGAAATCTGAACGGCAAGCTCCGTATCATCGTGCTCAATAATGGTGGCGGTGCCATCTTTGGCAAGTTCCAGGGATTAAAGGAGAGTCAGGCTCGCGAAGAAATGGTAATGGCAAAGCATCATGCAACGGCTGAAGGAATCTGTAGTCAGAATGACGTAAAGTATTTCGCAGCTCATACGATGGAAGAGATGGAACAAGGCATCTGCCAATTGATTCATGCCGAGAGCGAGCGCCCGATGCTCCTGGAGGTTTTCACCGATATGGATGTAGATAACGAGATGCTGGAAGCCATCCAGAAGTGCTGATAGAGGACCTGTAAGGAACTATAACTGATAGTTCTGTCAAAAAAATAAGATAAATAGTAATCATAAAGTTCAAAGTAAAATGAGAGAATGGAAAAAGATAGAAGGTTTTGATTTCAAGGAAATCATCTTCGAGGAGTATAATCATATCGCTAAGATTACCATCAACCGTGAGCGCTACCGTAATGCCTTCACGCCGTTGACCACTTGGGAGATGGCGCAGGCATTCAACTATTGCCGCGACTGTCTGGATATCCGTGTGGTCATTCTGACGGGTGCCGGCGATAAGGCATTCTGTGCAGGTGGCGACATGCATGTAAAGGGCCGAGGCGGTTATGTGGGTAACGATGGTGTGCCTCGCCTGAATGTGCTCGATGTGCAGATGCAGATTCGCCGTCTGCCAAAGCCGGTTATCGCTATGGTGAATGGTTATGCCATCGGTGGCGGTCATGTGCTTCATGTGATGTGCGACCTGACCATCGCTTCAGAGAATGCCATCTTTGGACAGACTGGTCCTAAGGTAGGAAGCTTCGATGCCGGTTTCGGTTCTTCTTATCTGGCAAGAATGGTGGGTCAGAAGAAGGCTCGCGAAATCTGGTTCCTCTGCAAGCAGTATTCTGCCAAGGAGGCTGAAGAGATGGGAATGGTGAACAAGGTGGTGCCTCTCGAAAAGTTGGAAGATACCTGTGTAGAGTGGGCTGAAATCATGATGGAACGTTCGCCTCTGGCACTCCGTATGATCAAGGCTGGCTTGAATGCCGAACTGGATGGTCAGGCTGGTATTCAGGAGTTGGCTGGCGATGCCACGATGCTCTATTATACGATGGATGAGGCTCAGGAGGGCGGCAAGGCATTCCTTGAGAAGCGCAAGCCTCGCTTCGAGGATTATCCTCAGTTCCCATAATTTCATCAGCAATAAACAATAAAAAACCTCGGAAGAAAAGCAATCTGCCAATCTTCCGAGGTTTCTTGTTTTTATTCGTGAGTAGCGAATCTCTGCTCTGCCAGTTTCTCGTATTTGGTGCCTGGTTTGCCATAGTTGGCATACGGCCAGATGCTGATGCCGCCACGAGGAGTAAAGATGCCTGTTACCTCTATATATTTGGGGTCCATCAGTTTGATGAGATCCTTCATGATGATGTTTACGCAGTCTTCATGGAAATCGCCATGGTTGCGGAAACTGAAGAGATAAAGTTTCAGACTCTTGCTCTCTACCATCTTTACGTCAGGAATATAGCTGATGCGAATCTCTGCGAAATCTGGCTGACCCGTAATAGGGCAGAGCGATGTAAACTCAGGGCAGTTGAAACGTACCCAGTAATCGTTGCCAGGATGCTTGTTCACGAAAGTTTCGAGCACCTCTGGCGCATAATCCATTCTATATGTAGTCTTGGCACCTAATGCCTGAAGACCGTCTTCTTTTCTATCCACGCTTGGTAATGTTTTAATGTTTGATATTTACTGATGTCTTTTAGCCGAGGCTGAAGATCTTGAATACATTGTAGGAGATGTTATTGTCGTATGCATCTTCACCTTCATGCTTCTTCACGTATTTCACTACACGGATGGTCAGAGGCAATACCACAATCTCGTAGGCTGTCTTCAGTATCACCTGCCAGAGCATGAGCCAAGGCAATTCTGATGCAGGCACCACACCGCCCAGGGCAAGTGGGAAGAAGATAAGACTGTCGCAGCTTTCGCCGGCGATAGTACTGAGGATGGCACGGGCAGAGAAATGCTTGCCACCATCGCGGATTTTCATCACGCTCATCACATAGGCATTGGCAAATGAACCGATGATGAAGGCTACGAAAGAGGCTGCTGCAATGCGGGGTGCCAGACCGAAGATGGCATGAAAACCGGCATCGTTGGTCCAATAAGGCGCTGCAGGAATGGCATCGCAGATAGCACCCAGCGCCACGAAGAAGAAGTTCATCGCAAAGCCGGTCCAGATCAACAGACGCGCTTTCTGATAGCCCCATACTTCACATACCACATCGTTGATGATGTAGCTTACAGGGAATACGATGAGTCCACCGGTAAGGGAAACTGGCCCGAAGGCGATTTGCTTTGTTTCGAGTACGTTTGCTGCAATCAGGCAAACGCAGAAGAGGATGCTGAAAAGCATAAACAGCACGCTCACTTGAGTTTTTTTCTTGTCCATTTTCTTGTTTTTTACGAGGTTTACCAAGCACTCGGGTTATTGAATATGATGATTCTTTTCAGAAATCGGCTGCAAAATTACAACATTTCTTCTTAATAGCCAAATATTTGGGCAAAAAAATGGCTCCAAATACTAATCACTAGCACTTGGAGCCCTTATCTAACTAAAAACCTAAAACTTTTTTCTAAAAACTAAACCTAACAATCTTAACCTATGAGAAACTAACCTTTTCAGATTATATTGTGATAGCGAAATAACACTCTTGTTATCCGCTGTCATCTGTCAACAAGCAACAGATATACCAAAAAGTAGTTTCATGACAAGATGTCAGAGAAAATTTACTTTTCCATAAACTTCTTTGCAGCTCTTAACTGATGTCTCATCACACTCAGGAATTCCTGACTCTCCTGCAGTACGTTGAGATAAACCAGAGAAATCTGCATCAGCGTATTGTCAGTCATGTGCTGGATGCGGTCGATATGCTTCTTGCGGAGAACTGAAAGCTCGTCTTTGCAGGCATCTGCCTCGGCAAGTATCTCGCGATAGCTGTCATATCTGCCAGTTTCAATCAGTTCGCAGCTCATGCGCATCAGGTCGTTGATCTTCTGGCGTACAGGAGCAAACTCCTTGATGTATTCAGCAGGAAGCGGATTGAAGTTGTTGTCAACATGTTCCTTGATTGGGTCGAGCATACGGCGCAGAGAGTAGATAAACTGCTGGTTGCTGTTGGCGCCCAGATGGAACCAGGTGTTGCGTTCGATGGCAATCTCGATAGGCGATTTCTTCAAACCGAGCATCTCCTGACGGCGGAACTTCTTCAGCATATCCTGTTCCTTCTTCAGATCCTTGTTGGCATGACGAAGGTTGCGGGTATTCTCGTTGGCAAGACCATCCATAATCTGGTTGAACTCGTTCAGGGCGAAGTGGCAGACGTAAGACTGGGTGCGTGAAACCTGACGGCGAAGCAAATCCCATACAATCTCTGGGTCGCGAGAACGCATCATCAGTTGGAAGGTAGTACTCTTGCTCTCTTCCTTAGCCTTCTTGTTATACTGGATGTTGCTGCGGATGAGCAGGTAGATAACCAAGCCCATGAAGCAAGCCTGGATGCCCACACCACCGAAGTGCATGATGATACAAACAATGGCACAGGCTGCGAAAGCTACACCGGCTGTGATGAACCAACCACCGATTACACTTAATACACCTGTTACACGGAATACGGCACTCTCGCGGCTCCATGCTCTATCAGCAAGTGAAGAACCCATAGCTACCATGAAGGTAACGTAGGTGGTAGAGAGAGGCAACTTCAGGTTGGTACCGATGGTGATCAGCATAGAAGCAAGTACCAGGTTTACGGCTGCACGAACCACGTCGAAAGCAGCACTCTCCTCGAGTTCAACATCATTCTTGTCGAAACGGCTGTTGATCCAGTTCATCAGCGCCTTTGGCATAAACTGCTTCAACCATGAATCTGTAGCCTGGCAGTTGCGTACAATCACGCGGGCTGCAGAAGAACTGCCGAACATCTCATCGCCCTCGTCCTGACGGCTCAAGTCAACAGAAGTCTTGATTACGTTCTGTGCCTTCTTGGATGTCGCCATGGCGATAATCATCACGGCACCGGCAGCAAGCAGGAAGCCAGGAGTAGTCTTGGCACTCTCCATCAATGAAGTCATCATAAACTGGTCTGGCGCTGCACCGTTGGCATTTGCCATATAGTCCTGATAAGAAGAGAGACCAGCCAGAGGCACACCGATGAAGTTTACCAGGTCGTTACCAGCGAAAGCCATAGCCAGGGCGAAAGTACCCATCAGCACCGTAAACTTGAAGATGTTGACACGGCAGAGGTGCAGGAATTCCATCACAACAGCAGATACCACGAAGGTGATGCAGATGAGGAAACCGAGATTCTGGTCGATGTAATCGCGCACCTCAGCAGGCAGGTAAGGACTCTTGCCCAAACCCTTCATGAAGATGAAGTAAGAGAGGGCTGTAAAGGCGATACCACCGAAGATAGCGATGCTGTAGCGGCTGTGCTTGCGGTAGTTGAAGGTGAAGATTATACGGGAAAGCCACATCACGAAAGCACCAAACACAAAGGCGATGATGACAGATGAGAAGATACCCATGATTACCTCCAACGCCTTGTTGCTGTTCAGCAATACGCCATAGTTGAGGCTGTCGTCGCCATACATCTTCAATGTAGCGAGAATGAAAGCACCACCCAGTAACTCGAATACCAGAGAGACAGTAGTTGAGGTTGGCATACCTAAGGTGTTGAACACATCCAGGATGATGACATCAGTCACCATGACCGCCAGGAAGAGCGTCATTACCTCTTCGAATGTAAAGTGGTCAGGACTCATGATACCATGGCGGGCGATATCCATCATTCCCGATGACATGATGGCTCCGAGAACCACACCGCAGGATGCGATAATCAGCACCGTGCGAAACTTAGCCACCTTAGCTCCGATGGCAGATTGCAGGAAGTTGACAGCATCGTTGCTGACTCCTACGAAGAGATCGAACACTGCTAAACAGAGCAGGAAGATCACAATACATAAATAAATTGTACCCATATATTTTACTATTGTTTATATACCTTATTATATAGGGGAATCTCATCATAGCTAGATACATTTCTCCCCTTGCTTTTCCGGGTGCAAAGGTACGGGTACGATGTTACAGGCGATTTAAACAGATGTTACATTATTGTTAAGATGTTGTTGTGCTTTGCGATTGAATAAGAAAGTTGCCGCCGAAAACAAAAAAAAGTGCGAAAATGTTTGGAAGTTACGGAAGTATTTTATATTTTTGCAGTCGGATAGGGTGCATTCCCTTTCCACTGATTTTTGAGATTTAAGAAGCGTTATGCTTATCATGATGTCGGAAACCTAGGAAATTTCCAAGATGTTCGTGTGGTAGCATAGTGGTTCTCACGCATAGCGTGGGCTGCTATTGTTGCATCTATGAACATGGGCTTTCCTAGGGCCTCCGATAGAAGATGTGGGCATTGCAGTTCACGCTTCTCTGTTTAACAAAAAGACCTAATAGGACTGAAAAGGCCAAGAAAAGGGAGTGTCTAATGAAGTATTTGAAGATAATCCTAGCGGTATTATTGTTATTGTGTTTACTAGATATGCCTTATGGTTTTTACATATTAATAAGGTATATGGCAACTGTCGTGTTTGGTTATATGGCGTATTCTTATTATCAAAACAATAAAAAGGAATTAGCTGTAGCAAGTGGAGCATTGGCAATATTATTTCAGCCCTTTGTTAAATTAGCGTTGGGAAGGGGTGTGTGGAATTTTGTTGATATAGTAGTTGCTATAGGTTTAATTATAACAGTTTTACTAACTAATCAAGAAAAATAACATGAAAAGTTTAAATAAGAATAAATATACTCTTGCTTGTGTGATTTGTTTGCTAATTGCAATAATATCCATAATCTATGTATCCAATGTTGTCCCGACATTGAAGTCGGAGTTGGCACTAAAAGAACATAATGAAAAGTTCTTTGTTAATTTTGACAAAGAACAATTTTCTGTGTTGAAGAATTCGCATTATTTTGACAAGAAAGAAACTAAGGATAATTTTGAGCAACTGAAAGAAATAGGACCAATACCAGAGGGAAAGTTTGTTTCTTCTTTTAATGGAAAAGGAGAGGGAATATATGGGTATTGGAAACCTTATTTGGCTATGGGAAGTAGAGCTGTTTATTATACAGAAAAAGTTCCTCAGAGATATTTGAGTGGAGAGATTATAAGAGATTTTTGGGGACGTATCGAATATGAGGAAGTTGAAAAGGTGAAATATGTCAATGAGCCATATTGGGATAGTCGCTATACCACAATTCCTTATGAATATACATATACTTTTTCTGTTATAGACTTGTCTGACTCTATTTCATCAAATGCTTCTGATAGTATTTATTCAATTTGTACTAAACAGTTTGCAAAACAATTAATTTCATATAAAAACTGGAAATTCTCACCAAATCAAGTGAAATGCAGAAGAAATGCAAATTGGGCTACATTTTATATGTCAGTTCTTCCTAAAAATAAAGATGCGGTTGTTTTTCAGTCAAAAGACGAAAAAGGAATTTCAGTAATACGTATTGTATATTTTGCAAATAGAAAGGCTTATGTATTGGATGTGCATAGTCCGTATGAATTGATAGAAAAAGCTAATGCAATAATGGAAACTTTTACAACTTTCTATCTTCAAGATTACAATGATATGGTTAGTATGAGATTACTATTGACCATATTGGGCAGCATCGCCTTTGTGGTATTTGGACTTATCTGTTTATTGATACCAAAAATTGTTTTACGAAATAGAGAAACTGTCCTCCCAAAGCAAGCTAAATACTTGATTCGTTATGCACGTGTCATGTGGCTTGTGAATATTATTTGTGTTTTTGCGGATGTTTACCCTATTTTTACAGGTGAACTTCGTCAAGATAGTTATTGGTGGAATATATTCTTGCTGTTCTTATGCGCAGTTGGGATGAATATATTCACTAATATGTATGTTGTAAATAAGGCGAAAGCTGAAAATGAGTTTGATTATTTGATTCCCAAATGGCTAAAATTTTATTTAATCAAAAGGCATGTAACTGATGCGGAATATAAAAGCGTTGTAGTCTTTTTATTATATCCATTTTTTATATTGGGTAACTTACCATTTGGAATTTGTGTCTTGGGGTATATATTGCCAGTTGCTATTCTGTCAGTCATATTGATGGAAGTACGTATTTTCTCAAAGTGGACTCATGAAGATACGAATGGTAGTAATTCTAATGAGGTTGAAGAATTAGGAGTGTTCAAAGATTATTATTTACTACTGGATATAAATAGGGATGCTTCTGAGATGAATATTGACATTGCTTTTAATAAAGCAATGGCTAAATATAACTCAAGAACAGACGCTAAATTGTACAATGAAGTTTATAAGCGTAATATACAGGAGGCTTATCGCGTATTGAGTTCAATTAATCGATTAAAGCCTGAATATGATAAAGAATTTGATGCTTATCGTAAATCAAATATGATAAATTATCAATTCTTAGATGTTAATACTCAAAAGGATATAGCAATTATACAAGGAGAAATACATAATGCCAATTCGAATGCAAGTCATTCAAAGAGAAAAGGCAAGGTTCATAATATTATACTTGTGGCATTGTTATCTGTAGTATTGGCAGCTATTATATTTGTATTGTTGCATTTCGGCTCACATAGTTCACGTTATTTGGCAAACTCAGAGCCTGATGCTCCTCTTATTATGCCTTCAGAAGATTTTTCTAGCATTGGTGGTTCGTTCGACCCAAGTGATGATGACGATTTTATGGACAATGATTGAACTGAATAAATAGCAAGTTATGAGACGGATATTGATCATATTTAGTTTTGTGTTAGGTTTTCTTTCTGCTCATGCAGAAAGAAAATCTTATACGATTAATGATATGTTTACGATTTCTGTAGATTCCAAGTTGGAACTCAGAGATAAAAATGGCTTGTATGAACAAAAGACAAAAGACAATAACCTTCCCGTAACCAGTGATGATGTTATTGTTTTTCAGCAAGCAGGTTTAAATGACGACAACAAGGCTGCTTATCTGAAATATGCTCGAATCATGATTCAGACTGGAAGTAATAATGAAGGGGATTTCTCATATAATGATGGTTCTTGTGAATTGTCAGATAGTGATATCGTAAATTTTAATCGCCTTGCTTATCAAGAGTTGTCACCTCAAATGCATATGACCATTAAGCCAAGTACAAAAGGCTTCTTTCTTGATAATGGAAATTATTGCATAAGGACTTCTTACCAAAGAAGTGGAGTTTATGGTAATGTGGATGTTTGTATCTATTATTTCTTTAATGATAACCAATGGGCAAAAGTCTTATGTAGTTATAAGAATAGTGAGGAGAAACTTTGGAAAAAAGTAATGGAAAATGCTATAGAATCATTCAAGTGGACTTCTGAGAAAGGGGATGGTGTCACAGTTGAAACAATAGATAGTGTTTCTGTTTCTAGTGAAGTACATTCTGATATGACTTCTAGCGGAAAACCAATAAATGATGCTCTTGTTGTGGTAGTGTTGACAATAGCTGCGGTTTTTATTTGTGTTTGGTTACTAAACACAAATAAGTTGAAATGTAAAACTAAATGGGGAATATTTTGTTTGATGCTTGTTTTGTTTGGATTGGTAATCTTCATTATTACGAGAATTGATGATGCTTATATATCTAAACTTCCCCCTCCAAATGACCCGGAGTTGGAATTAGCTGTAGAAGGTGCTAACGAGCAGTTTCCATTGCAAATAACAGAAGGAATCGTACTGAAAAGCTTGGAACTGAAGGATTCTGCACTGGTAAGTACAATGGAAATTGATGAGAAGAAATATCCGTTTGAAGATTTCTTGCGGAATAAAGAGTTGAAAAAACGTTTGATGATGGCAAATATAGCTAATAGTTCTCCTTTTGAGGCTTGTAGTTATGAGGATTTTGCCGATAAAGGATATTCTGCAAAAATGGTAATCAAAGGTATTCAATCACATCGGGAGATTGTGTTAGTCGCAACGCCTAATGAAATTAAAAATGCAAAAAATATGTCTTCTACTCCAAGAGAACAATTGGATTTGTATTTGAATAGTATAAAACGAAATCTTCCCAATAAGGTAGATGATGGTCTAACTTTTTCGGATGTGGATGTAAAAGGAAAGCAGTTTTTGTTTATTTATATTATTGATGAAACAATGTATGATATGAAAGAAGTCGCAAAAAATAAGAATGAGTTTAGACATAATGTCGAGAAAGACCTGAAAACGGACGGTGAGATGATAAAGTTAGCTTCTCTACTAGCTCCGTTAGATATGTCTCTTAGGGTTAGTTATGTTGGTTCTATGTCAAAAGAAAAGGTGAATATAGACATCACACCTGCTTATCTGAAAGAAGTCGTTTCAGATAATAGAATTTCTAATCATTTTAAATAGTATAGTGAACTTTTAATAATATACGATTATGACATTTTTCAATTCAATTATGACGTGTTACATGAAGTCTTTTGATTTTAAGGGAAGAGCTTCAAAGAGTGAGTATTGGTGGTTCTGGCTGGTTCAGGTCCCTATTACTTTTATAGCATTGGGGGCATTGGGGGCTTGGAACTCTGAAAAGTTTGATGTGCTGTCGGGAGTGTTTTTAGGGATTACTATAGCCTCTATTCCTGCTAACCTTTCTTCTATGGTACGTAGATTTCATGATGCGGGATTAAGTACTAAGCAATGTCTAAAGAAATTGTCTTATGCGGTAGCCCCATTCCTTTTTGCTGTCAATTTAATGACAAAGATCGATCCTTTTTCTTCTTTTGCTGTAGTACTCTTAATAGCATTATTATTTTCGGCAGTCTCATTTTTCCTGTTGTTCATCATATTGATAGGAGACAGTGTATATGAAGATGAAGAAGAGGAATAAGGGATAAAGTCGTTCGCAAGCCTTGCGAATAAAAAAAGCAAGGCTTTCTGATACAATTTATCGATTTTTTGTTTAATTTTGCAATCGATACTAATAGATGCTACTATAATATGGGAAATGATACAGAAAATATAAAGATATTATGCATCGGTGTCGGTGGGGCTGGCACTAATGTAATCAATCGTATGAAGGATATTGGTATTCCGAATGCAGAGTTTCTGACATTTGGAGGATATCGCTATGACTATAGCCATCCCGAAATTCCTCATTATAATCTTATAGAAGTCAATGAAATAGATAGCTTGCCTAATGGTTCTGGGCCAAAGGTCTTTGAAAGGTTGGCTAATAATGTTGCCGATGATATAAAGGAAGTTCTTTTGTATCATTTAAACTCTCGTAAGTTAGAAAATGAAAGAGTGTAAATATTGGATAGTTGTACTGCTACAGCTGTGCTTTCTTTCTATCAGCTGTGGAGAAAAGGGGGCAAAACAAGTTGCTCCTGCTCAAGATCATGCCTTTTTGAAATTTGAAAATAATGAAGATGGAAAGTATTCGCAAGCGATGATAGCACAAATCATCAAACATTTTCATCTGCCAAATAATACTGTTGTAACAGATGAGGATGTTGATGCTATCTTGTTGAGAAGCGTTGATGGGGGAAATGGCATTTATGGCGGAGACGTAGTTACTATTTGGAAGTATTATAAGAAGCAGAATGATATTCAAAAAATAGTTACGGCGCATCCTATGGCAGATTTGTTATGGTATAATCCTGATAAAAAACATGGTGTAACGATAGGGCTAGATTCTGTTTTTGTGGCAAGTGAAGCCATGCTTGTCCCTCTAAATCCTGATGTGGTAGTTGTAAATGGAACAATAGACAAGATGAATACAATTTATACTTTTATAGTAGATAAGGATGCGGGAAAGGCGATATTGTTACCATCAAATCGTGGCTGCGTAGGCTTTACATCAGAGGAAAGCCTGCCTATATGCTTATCTTTCAGGCATCATGCTAATGGCGAGCCTGGCAGATATTCTGTCGTTTCTATTTATGATGAAAAAGGAAACCTCGTCAAGAAAATGTCGTTTGAAGATTATAAAAAAGACACTAGTGATTTCTAAATGGACAGAAAAGCGGCATCTTATTTTGCAAAATTCAGATTTAGATTTTTATATAGCCTCAAACGGTGTATCTTTGAAAGCTAATTTTGAAAAGAGTTACTTTCTGCTTACTGTGCAGATAAAAGATGAGAAAAAAGGATATTCCGCTCATGTTTATTGTTGCTATATCACAGTTGATAACGAATTGGTTAGAGAACATGTTGTGATGAAAGTTCTTGATGGGAAAATTATTAGCTATAAATTGGCAGATAAAGAATTGTATATTGGGTGTGATATTGTTGATGATGATAATCCCTTGCCATTCTAAAGATGCTCTGAAAGGAAAGAAAAAACTCTACTCTCAATTCTACTCTTTACTCTTCGCCGCGGTAAGTTGTTCTTATTCAGATGCTTATGTTATGTGTATAAAGAGTGAAGAGTGGATTTGAAAGCAGGGCTTACGCACAGAAGGATTCCGTCAGCCTTTATGCTTTTGGCGAAACGTTTTATAGGCATGTAGAAATCTCTATCCCGACGTAGTAATATTTATCTTTAGACGGCAAAAAGTTGCCCGCCTAGGGGCAATGTTGTGCCCTAGTAAGACCATAAGAGAAACGTCCCCATTCACATTTGAAATCTACTGGAAGGCGCATGAAACTTACAGACTTTCCATCCGTTCTTTAGTAAGAGAAATGATAATTCTCGCTATTGTTGCTTGAAGTGTATGAAGAGAAATGATATGTAAAAAATAAAATGAAACACCGTTTGGAATCTTCATTAAACAAGAAAATTTCAAACGGTGTTTTATTTGTTCTTAAGCCTCTGAAGAAATCTGAAGCTTCCAGCCATCAATTGTACCTGTCTCAGATGAGAAGTTGCAGCCTATCTGGCATATCTTTCTTTTGTCGGCGGCATACTCACGGGCATATCCTTTTGTTTCGATTTGTTTCAAGGCATCAAGTGCAGAACCATCACGCTTAAACTCAACGATATAAACAAAATTAGGGGTCTCTACGATACAGTCTACTCGTCCCTCGCTTTGTTCTTTCTCAATCAAGACCGTAAAGCAACTAATCATGCGAATTACCAAATAAAAAGTGTATTGGAAATAGCGCTCTTTTTCCCGCTCGTCATTCTTGCGTCGCTGACTATATGGAATGCTGGCGAAGAAGGAGGTGAGTAGCTTTTCCAATTTGTCGCAATCTCCCGTCTTCATAGTGCTTACTACCTCTATAACCCATGCGTCTGGTGACTCCTTGGGTCTCAGATAATTGGCTGCCACCATGGTTACGAAACCAGCTTTTACCTCGTCGTTTGGAAAATCCAAGAGATAGGAATCGGTATCCATGTTCCAATCCTTAATGGTGAGATAACCGCTCTGGTAAATCATAGGTAGGGGAGCCTCTATATCTGCCTTGTAGTCAATAAAACTGCTCGTTGGATAATACTTTCCTGTCAACTCGTTGAGGTTTTCGTCGGAATGAGCTAATAAGCGAACCAGATAGGTTGGCGAACCTGTACGGAACCAGAAATCACTCAGGATTTTTTTGCTCAGTGAGTTCAAGATGCTGAAAGGATTGTAGATGTCGAGCATGCTTGGACTGAAGTGATAACCGTCATACTTGCGCTTGAGTCGATATCTCATCTCATCCTCAGATACTTTATATCTTACGGACATTGCCTTGATTTGTTCATCGAAGGTTGAGTATAATTCTTCCTCTGTGATTCCGCAAAGTGCCTCGTAGTGGTCGTCCATACTAATGTCGTTAGGCTGGTTGAAACCACTAAACACACTAACTTGAGAAAACTTGGTGACACCAGTCAATAGCACGAATTTCAAATCTCGGTCAGCTGCCTTGAAGACACTGTAGAAACCTTTCATAATCTCACGATGCCTGTCTTCCAGCAAACGCTCGTTACCTTCAGAATCGAAGGTCTTTAACCCTGTGTCCAAAACATCCAGTAAAGGTTTGTCATATTCGTCGATCAAGACAACGGCGCCCAAACCTGTCTTTTCATGGGCTGTTCTCAATACAGCCATGAATCGGTCTCCCAAGGTGGTGGCTAATGGATCTCTTCCGTAAATCAACTCTTGGGTTTTAACAAAAGTCAACAAAGTTTTTTCCAATTCGCCTGCTTGTGTGAAATCTTTACCATTGAAGTCTATATGGAAAACAGGGTATTGCTTCCATTCTTTTTCTAATTGTTCGATGGCAAGTCCTTTAAACAGATCTTTCTTTCCTTGGAAGTAGCATTCCAAGGTAGAAATCAACAATGACTTTCCGAATCGTCTTGGACGACTCAGAAAATATATTTTCCCATTATGTACTAAATCATAGAGGATTTTGGTTTTGTCGAGATAAACATAACCGCCATCTATAATTTCACTAAAGTCTTGTATTCCTATAGGGTATTTCATATTGTTGCTTTATTTGAATTTTTGGCAAAGTTACGAAAAATATTGGTATATGCAAAAGAAAGCAGAATAAATTGTTTTCCTTTTCAGATAAAAACATTAACTTTGCAACAAAAAGAAAAGAAAAGTATGGAAAAACTGAAAGATATCAGGGCGATAGCCTTCGATGCCGATGATACGCTCTGGGCATTACAGGAATATTTCGAAGAGGTGGAGCATGAATATTGCGAACTTCTTTCTGAATACGGAAAAGAGAAAGAAATTTCTGCCGCTCTTCTGGAAACGGAAAGTGGCAATATGGCTGACTTGGGGTATGGCTGCAAGGCTTTCACCATTTCGCTGGTTGAGAATGCCGTGAAGGTGAGTAAGGGCAAGGTTTCTGCCTATGTGATAGCTCAGATTATAGGTCTGGGAAAGAGTCTGCTGCATCTTGATGCCAAACCGCTGGAGGGGGTAGAGGAGACGCTGGGGCTGCTGCATGAAAAGAAGAAAGAGGGCAGGGGATTGAAACTTGCCGTCTTTACGAAGGGAGAGTTGCAGGATCAGGAGAATAAATTATGGCGCTCGGGTTTGCAGCGTTATTTTGATGTGGTAAGTATCGTGAGCGACAAGAAACCTGAAGCTTACCGCCGCCTCTGCAGGGAGTTGGATGTCCTGCCTTCAGAACTCGTCATGGTGGGCAACAGTTTCAAGAGTGATATTGCTCCTGCGCTGAGCATCGGCTGTTCTGCCATCCATATTCCTGCCCAATCTATCTGGGCACATGAGAAGGCAGAAGAGTATGAACACCCGAAACTCCGCCGCATCTCTTATTTCAAGGAGATTCTTGATTGGATATAGAGGATGGATATCTAACTTTTCTCTTTATCCAAATGAAAACCTTGATATCGCGTTTCGCGATATCAAGGTAGTTAAGTGATAGAAAATCAGAGAGTTTACCCACTTAACCCCTTAAAACAAGGGGTCAAACCTTACTTTAGGATAACTCTTAGTAAAAAGTGACTAAGAGTTATCCTATTTCTTTATCTATATACGCAAGGATTTCTTCTTGCTGGTCTGGATGGAACCATTGGATGGTGGTATCCCGCTTAAACCAGGTAAGCTGCTTGCGCATGTATTCACGGCTGTGCGACTGGATTTGTCTGATTGCTTCATCACGGTCTATCTCGCCGTCAAAGTAGGAGAACATTTCTTTGTAGCCTACGGTTCTCAACGAGGTGAGTCCCTTCTGTGGGTATACGCTGCGTGCTTCTGCCTCCAGACCTTCGTCCATCATCATCAGTACACGCTGGTTGATGCGGTCGTAGAGTTCGGCTCTGTCGCGGTTCAGACCTATCTTGATGATGCGGAAAGGACGCTGCTTCTTTTCGGCTGTACGGAAAGAAGTATAAGTCTTGCCGGTCTGGTGACAAATCTCAAGTGCATGAACCACGCGGCGTGGATTCTTCCTGTCTACTATCGCCCAGTGCTCTGGATCCAACTGGTGAAGTTCTTCTACCAGCACCTCCAGCCCTTCCTCTTCCAGACGCTGTTTCATCCAAGTGCGGATGTCGTCACGAACAGTAGGGATGTCGTCGATTCCCTTGCATACGGCATCGATATACATCATGCTGCCGCCTGTAAGCAGAGCCACATCATGATTCTTGAAGATGTCTTCCTGCAGGAGATTCATCACATCAGCCTCGTATTGGGCTGCGCTGTAATAGTCTTCGATGTGATGGTTGCCTACGAAATAATGCTTCACCCGCTGCTGCTGTTCGGCAGTAGGGGCTGCGGTTCCGATAGGGAGTTCGGCGAAGATCTGACGGGAGTCGGCATTAATAATAGGTATAGAGAGATGCTCTGCCAGTGAAAGGCAAAGCTCCGTTTTACCAACACCAGTAGGACCTAAGACCACAATCAATGTTTTCATATATCATTCTTTATATTCAAGAAAAAAGCATCCTTGCTCGTTTCATAAACTTATGCAAGAATGCTCTTTTTACCTTTTTACTTTTTTTACCCTTTTACTTTTATCGGATAATGCCTCGCTGAGAACTCTCTACGAAGTCGATAATGTACTGAATCTCCTTGGTAACCTCAAGATTCTTCTTGATTTCCTCGATACCTTCCTTCAATATACCCTTGCTGTAGAGCAGGCGATAAGCCTCGTGGATGTTCTGGATGGTCTCATTACTGAAACCGCGACGGCGCAGACCGATGAGGTTGATGCTGCAGTAGCGGGTTGGCTCCTTGCCGGCAATGATGTATGGAGGAATATCCTGCGAGAAACGGCAACCGCCCTGAATCATTACGTAGCCTGCGATATGGCAGAACTGGTGAACGAGAACGTTGGCGCTGACGATGGCGTTGTCGTCTACTACCACCTCACCGGCAAACTTGGTAGAGTTGCCGATAATCAAGCCGCTGCCGAGCACGCAGTCGTGAGCCACGTGAACAGTCTCCATCAGGAGGTTGTTGTTGCCTACTACGGTCTTGCCCTTAGAGGCTGTACCACGAGAGATAGTAACGTTCTCACGGATGCTGTTGTTATCGCCCACCTCGCAGGTTGTCTGCTCGCCCTTGAACTTCAAGTCCTGAGGCTTGGTAGAGATGCTGGCGCCTGGGAAAAATTCATTATTGTTGCCGATGCGAGCGCCTACGTGGATGGTAACGCTGTTCTGCAATACGTTGTTATCGCCCAAAACGGTGTCCTTGTCGATATAGCAGAAAGGACCGATAATGTTGTTGTCACCGAGTTTTGCCTCTGGATGAACAAACGCTAATGGACTAATCTTATTCATATTTCTATCTTATTATTACTTGTTCTTAACAATCTGTGCAGTGAAAGTAGCTTCTGCCACCACCTGGTCGCCTACGAACATGTAGCCCTTCATAGAGCTGATTCCATGACGTACAGGTGCGAGCAACTCCACACGGAAGAGGAGGGTGTCGCCCGGAACCACCTTCTTGCGAAACTTCACATCATCGAGCTTCATGAAGTAAGTACTCCAGCGCTCAGGCTCCTCCAGCTGGTTCAATACGAGCAGACCGCCACACTGTGCCATCGCCTCTACCTGGAGAACGCCTGGCATCACTGGCTCTTCAGGGAAGTGACCGGTGAAGAAAGGCTCGTTGCTGGTTACATTCTTTACGCCAACGATGCTGTTAGGACCCATAGCAATGACCTTATCGACCAGCTGCATAGGGTAGCGGTGAGGCAGGAGCTGACGGATGCGGATATTATCCATGATTGGCTCCTCGTTAGGATCGTAGATAGGAGCCTGAATCTCGTGCTTGCGAATCTCCTTGCGCATGAGGCGGGCGAACTTGTTGTTTACGGTATGGCCTGGACGCGTAGCGATGATGCGGCCCTTGATAGGCTTGCCGATGAGTGCCATATCGCCGATGATATCGAGCAGTTTATGACGTGTACATTCGTTCTCCCACTGCAACGGACGGTGCTGGATGTAACCCAACTTGTTGGCATCCATGTGAGGTACCTTGAGATGGTCGGCGAGCTGGTCGAGCTGAGCCTGTTCTACCTGGCGCTCGTAGATAACGATGGCATTGTCCAGGTCACCACCCTTAATGAGGTTAGCTTGGAGCAGAGGCATGATGTCGCGTACGAAAACGAAGGTACGGGCTGATGCAATCTCCTCTGCGTATGTCTCCATCTTTTCGAGGGTAGCAAACTGGCTGTTGATGAATTTGCTCTCGAAAGAACACATGGCTGTGATGCTGAAGTCCTCGTCAGGAAGGATGGTGATGACAGACCCATTATCATCTTTCACCTCAATCTTATGACGGATGATGTAATAGTCTTTCTCAGCATTCTGCTCCTGGATGCCTATGCTCTGGATCTTCTCTACATACGGAGCAGCAGAACCGTCGAGGATAGGGAACTCAGGACCATTTACCTGGATGAGACAGTTGTCGATGCCGAGGGCATAGAGTGCTGACATGCCATGCTCGATGGTAGAAACGCGGATATCGCCCTTACCGAGTACGGTACCGCGCTGTGTTTCAACAACGTTCTCAGCTACAGCCTGGATAACAGGCTCGCCTTCGAGGTCGATGCGCTGTATTTTATAACCGGTGTTCTCTGGTGCAGGATTGAAAGTTACGGTGAGGCTCAAGCCTGTATGCAAACCCTTTCCGCAAAGAGAGAAACTACCTTTCAGTGTCTTCTGTTTTGACATAACTATATTCATTTTTTAGGCACGGATTACACGGATTTTTTTCTCTGCGTTTTCTTCGGATTCTTTAGTGGCGTTAGCCTCCGCGTCATCCGTGTCATCCGTGCCTTATTATTTTTAATTGTTTTTCTTTAATTCTTCAATCTGCTTCTTCAGGTCGTTGAGTTCCTTGTACATGTCAGGCAAACGACGGAAGATGGCCTGTGACTTGAAGTAAGCGCGCTGCTCCATAGGAGGAGTTCCGATGAGCTGCTGACCGCTCTTGAGGCTGCCCGGAACACCGCTCTGGGCACCGAGGAATACCTTATCGCCGATAGTGATGTGGCCGGCAATACCCACCTGACCGCCAAACATACACCATTCGCCTACCTTTGTACTGCCTGCTACACCTACCTGAGAAGACATCACGGTGTTGGCGCCGATGTCGGTATTGTGGGCAATCTGTACGAGGTTGTCGAGCTTTACGCCCTTGCGAACATAGGTAGAACCCATTGTAGAACGGTCTACACAAGTGTTGGCACCAATCTCTACATCGTCTTCGATGGTAACGATACCAATCTGAGGAATCTTGTCGTAACCTTCAGGACCTGGAGCGAATCCGAATCCGTCTGCACCGATTACACAACCGGCATGAAGCGTAACGTTGTTGCCTAATTTACAGCCGTGATATACGGTAACATTCGGATAGATGAGTGCATTCTTACCAATCTTCACACCCTCTCCGATGTAGGCATGAGGATAAATCTGGCTACCTTCGCCTACCTCTGCACCATCGCTGATATATGTGAAAGCACCTACATATACGCCTTCAGCCACCTTAGCCTTTGGAGATACGAAAGCCAGCGGATCGATGCCGGTCTTCTTAGGCTTCATGGATTCGTACATCTGCAGGAGCTTAGCCACACACTCGTATGCATTCTTCACACGGATGAGGGTTGTGCTGACAGGGTGTTCCAATTCTACGTTCTCATCAATGAGTACGATGCTTGACTTGGTTTCGTAAACATAATGAGTGTATTTAGGGTTAGAAAGGAACGAGATGGCGCCTTCCTTACCTTCTTCGATTTTTGCGAAGGTGTTGACTGTTGCGTTCTCATCACCTTCCACACGGCCCTGAACGAACTGGGCTATTTGTTGAGCGGTAAATTCCATAATTTATCTGTCTTCTAGTTTGTTTATTTAGGTTCCCAAGGCATCATTACCTTTAGGTAACCGCAATTTGTTTGCAAAAATAGCAAAAAAGATTTAGATTCTCGACTTTATTTTGTAATATTTTGCTTTTTCGCCCCATAAAAGGGTATTTTTTAGGCGCAAAGCCTCTTTTTCAAGATACTTTGCGCCTAAATCGATTTTTTATAACTTAGCAAGTTCTGCTGCCATTTCTGCCTGCAATTCCTTAGCTTTCTGACCTGCTACCTCAGCAAAGTCATCGCCGTTGCTGGCATAGATGATGCCGCGGGAAGAGTTGACGAGCAAGCCGCAGTCCTTGATGATGCCATACTTGCAAACCTCCTGCAGGCTGCCACCCTGTGCGCCTACGCCCGGTACGAGGAGGAAGTGGTTAGGAGCCACCTTGCGGATGTCTTCGAACATCTTGCCCTGTGTAGCGCCTACTACATACATCATGTTCTCATCGTTGCCCCATTCCTGGCTCTTCTTGAGAACCTTCTCGAAGAGGCGCTCGCCCTCCTTATCCTCGGTGAGCTGGAAGTCGTGGCTACCCTTGTTGCTGGTAAGTGTCAGGAGGATAACCCACTTGCCGTCATACTCGAGGAATGGCTTGACTGAATCCTCACCCATATAAGGTGCTACGGTTACAGAGTCGATATTGTACTCCTCGAAGAATGTCTGGGCATACATCTTGCTGGTGTTGCCGATATCACCGCGCTTGGCATCTGCGATGATGAAATGGTTTGGATAGTGGCTGTGGAGATACTTGATGGTGTTTTCGAAGGCAATCATGCCATCGATGCCGCGGCTCTCATAGAAAGCCAGGTTTGGCTTGTAAGCCACACAGTATGGGGCTGTTGCATCGATGATAGCCTTGTTGAATCTGAATATCATTTCGGCTTCTGCGCCCTGGATGTCTTCACTCTCGGTGATGCACTTAGGCAACTTGTTGATATCTGTGTCAAGACCTACGCACAAGAAACTCTTCTTGGCGAAAATCTGCTCTACGAGTTCTTTTCTGTTCATAATGGATTGATATGATGATTCATCGCCCCGAAGTACGGAACGATGAATCGGGGTTTTACAATTCTGTTTCTTTCAGCTTCTCTGCGTTCTCGGCTACGGTCAGGGCATCAATCATGTCCTGAATATCACCTGCCAGGAAACCGTTGAGATCGTGAGTGGTGTAACCGATACGGTGGTCGGTAACACGGCCCTGAGGAAAGTTGTAGGTACGGATCTTCGCACTGCGGTCACCGGTAGAAACGAGGCTCTTGCGGCGGCTGGCGATATCGTCAACATACTTCTGGTGCTCACGGTCGTGGATGAATGTATAGAGGCGGCTCAAGGCACGCTCCTTGTTCTTTGGCTGGTCACGGGTTTCGGTACACTCGATGAGGATTTCCTCAACCTCGCCTGTATTAGGGTTTTTCCAAGGGTAGCGGAGACGTACACCAGACTCCACCTTGTTCACGTTCTGACCACCGGCACCTGAACTTCGGAAGGTATCCCACTTGATGTCTCCTTCGTTGATGTTCACCTCAAACTTGTCTGCCTCTGGCAATACGGCCACGGTAGCAGCTGAGGTGTGCATACGGCCCTGTGTTTCAGTAGCAGGCACACGCTGAACACGGTGAACACCTGATTCGTACTTCAATGTACCGTAAACGTCAGTACCGCTCACGGCGAAGTCGATTTCCTTGTATCCACCTACTGCGCCTTCAGAAACAGAAGTCACGCTGACGGTCCATCCCTTCGATTCGCAGTATTTCTTATACATATTAAATAGGTCGCCTGCAAAGAGGGCAGCCTCGTCGCCTCCGGCACCGCCTCGGATTTCCATCTGTACGTTCTTGGCGTCTTCTGGGTCCTTAGGTACCAGCGCAATCTTGATTTCTTCTTCGAGTTTAGGCTGCAGCGCCTCGTTCTCGTTGAGTTCTTCGCGAGCCATCTCCTTCATTTCCGGATCGCTCTCGTTGGCAAGGATGTCCTTTGCCTCTTTGATGCTGTTCAGACAGTTGATGTATCGCTTGCGTGCGTCCATGATGTCACCCAGGTCTTTCCATTCCTTGGTGAGTTTCACGTAACGTGGCTGGTCGGCGATGACATCTGGGTCGGTAATGAGGGTGCTTACTTCCTCGTATCGGCTCTCTAAGCCTTCTAGCTTCTGTAATATGTTGTTATTGTCCATTAATTTTAATTCTATTTTTAGTATTCGAATGTTCCGAATTCGCTCTTGATGGTCAGGCTGCGCTTGCCTTCTTCGATGTGGCCCACAATCTGGGCATCGATGTTGAAACTCTTGCTGATGGCGATAACTTTCTCGGCAATCTCAGGACGAACGTAGATCTCCATGCGGTGACCCATGTTGAATACCTGATACATTTCCTTCCAGTCGGTCTCTGAGCAGTCGTGGATCGCCTTGAAGAGTGGAGGCACAGGGAACATGTTGTCCTTCACTACCTTGCAGTTCTCGCCTACGAAGTGAAGAACCTTGGTCTGGGCACCGCCGGTGCAGTGAACCATACCGTGAACCTCTGGGCGGAGCTCATCGAGAATCTTCTTGATGACAGGAGCGTAGGTACGGGTAGGAGAGAGTACCAGTTCTCCGGCGTTGACAGGTGAACCTTCTACTTCATCAGTCAACTTATACTTACCGCTGTAAACTAACTCGTCTGGCACGGCGTGGTCGTAGCTCTCAGGATAGTTTTCTGCGAGATACTTGGCGAATACATCGTGGCGGGCAGAAGTCAAACCGTTGCTGCCCATACCGCCGTTGTACTTCTTCTCGTAAGTAGCCTGACCTGTAGAAGAAAGACCTACGATGACATCGCCTGGACGGATGTTGGCATTGTTGATGACGTCGCTGCGCTTCATGCGGCAGGTAACGGTAGAGTCAACGATGATAGTACGAACCAGGTCGCCTACATCAGCAGTCTCACCGCCGGTAGGATAGATGCCGATACCCATCTCACGCATCTCGTGGAGCAGGTCGTCAGTACCGTTGATGATAGCTGAGATTACCTCGCCTGGGATGAGCATCTTGTTGCGTCCGATGGTAGAGCTTACGAGGATGTTGTCTACGGCACCTACGCAGAGCAGGTCGTCGGTATTCATCACGATAGCATCTTGAGCGATACCTTTCCATACAGAGAGGTCGCCCGTCTCCTTCCAGTACATGTAAGCCAAGCTCGACTTGGTACCTGCACCGTCGGCATGCATAATGTTACAATACTCTGGGTCGCCGCCCAAGATATCAGGTATGATCTTGCAGAAAGCCTGTGGGAAGATACCCTTGTCGATGTTCTTGATAGCGTTGTGAACATCTTCCTTTGCTGCGCTAACACCGCGCATCATATATCTATTGTTACTCATATTCTTACTTTGAACTTTGATCTTTGAACTTTATGATATGCTTATTTTTCCTGGTGCCAGAAATCCCATGATGCAAAGGCTTGCAACAAGAGCATTTCCAAGCCATTCTTTACTGTGGCTCCATGTTCTTTGCCCTTCTTCATGAAGAGGGTTTCGTCGGGATTGTAGATGAGGTCGTAGAGCAGGGTGTGGCTGTCCATTGCCTCGTAAGGCAGCGCAGGACACTCGTCTACGTGTGGATACATGCCCACAGGGGTGCAGTTAACGATGACATTATACTCCTGGATGACCTCAGGGGTGATTTTTTCGTACTGGATTGTACCCGGACGCTCGTATCGACTCACGAAGATCGTCTCCTGTCCGAGCGATTTCAGACCGAAGTTGATAGCCTTTGAAGCTCCGCCAGTGCCCAGGATGAGTGCCTTCTTGTGATAAGGCTCGATATAAGGTTCGATGCTCTTGGTAAAACCGATGACATCGCTGTTGTATCCTTTCAGATAAACATCTTCACCTCTGTGCTCCACCTTGATCACGTTGACGGCTCCGATAGCATTCGCCTCAGGGCTTACCACGTCGAGATAGCTGATCACTTTCTCCTTGTAAGGAATGGTGACGTTGAGACCCTTAAGCTCAGGATTTGAGTCGAGAATCTCGGTAAGATTTTCGATAGAAGGTATCTCGAAGTTGATGTATTGGGCATCGATGCCCTCGTTCTCAAACTTTTCGTTGAAATAGTTCTTTGAGAACGAATGTCCCAGAGGGTAACCTATGAGTCCATACTTGTCCATAATATTTTTGTTTTATTTGGTTGCGAAATAGAGTGTGCAGATGCCGAAGGTGAGTCGTTTGAACTCTGCCTTTGCGAATCCTGCCTTTTTGAACACCTCCATCATGACCTCGCCCTGAGGGAATGCCTCGATGGTCTTGTTGAGATATCTGTAGGCGCTCTGGTCTTTGCTGATGAGTTTGCCATAAATCGGCAAGACGGTGTTGCTGTAGATGCTGAACAGCTGCTTCATCGGGAAACTGACCGGTGTGGTGAGTTCTACGATGCAGAGATGTCCGCCTTTTTTCAGTACCCGGCACATTTCCTTCAGTCCCTGGTCCAGGTTCTGGAAGTTCCTGATACCGAAGGCTGCGGTTACTGCGTCGAAGCTCTCGTCCTGGAACGAGAGGTTGAGGCAGTCTTCCTTGGCAAAGGAGATGGTGTTTTCCAGTCCCAGCTGCTTTACCTTCTGTCTGCCTATCTCCATCATGCCTTCCGAGATGTCTGCTCCGATTAGCTGGTCGGGATGTAGCATCTGGGCGGCTAGGATGGCGAAATCGCCGGTACCGGTAGCGATGTCGAGCATTTTTTTAGGAGAGAAGGGCGCAAGACGCCTGATTGCCTTCTTGCGCCATCCCTTATCGATATCCCACGAGAGTCGGTGATTCAGGGTATCGTAGGTAGGGGCGATGTTGTCGAACATCTCCTCTACCAGCTTGCCCTTGTCTCCTGTGCCCTCGTAGGGCTTTATCTGTTCTTGCTTATACATTAATATATAGTTTACTTGTGTGCAGCAAGCCACTCACTTACGTTCTTCTCGATGCGGGCAGCGATGTCGCCTTCCTCTGCAGCCTTGTCAAACTTCTCGCCGGTGATGTGCTCGTACAGCTCGATGTAGCGGTCGGATACGCTCTCTGCATACTCGTCGGTAATCTCTGGCATAGTCTGGCCTGGTTCGTTCATGAAGTTGTGCTCGATGAGCCACTGGCGAACGAACTCCTTAGAGAGCTGGCGCTGTGGTTCACCCTTCTCAAACTTCTCCTCGTAACCGTCAGCATAGAAGTAGCGGCTAGAGTCTGGAGTGTGGATCTCATCGATGAGATAAACCTTGCCGTCGCGCTTGCCGAACTCGTACTTGGTATCTACGAGAATCAATCCCTGCTTGGCAGCGATTTCCTGACCGCGGGCGAAGATGCGGCGTGTGTAGTCCTCCATCACAGCGTAATCCTCTGCACTAACAATGCCCTGGGCGATAATCTCTTCCTTAGAAATGTTCATGTCGTGACCCTCGTCGGCCTTTGTAGTAGGGGTAATGATAGGCTCTGGGAAACGCTGGTTCTCGCGCATACCGTCTGGCAACTTCACACCGCAGATCTCGCGGCAGCCCTTCTGATACTCGCGCCATGCACTACCGGTGAGGATAGAACGGATGATCATCTCCACGCGGAAACCTTCGCACTTCAAACCTACGGTAACCATTGGGTCTGGAGTAGCCAACTTCCAGTTTGGACAGATGTCTGTAGTTGTGTCCAGGAACTTAGCTGCAATCTGATTGAGCACCTGTCCTTTGAATGGGATACCCTTAGGCAGAACAACGTCGAACGCTGAGATTCTGTCGGTAGCGACCATCACGAGGATGTCGTCGTTAATGTCATACACATCACGTACTTTACCGTGGTAAACACTCTTCTGTCCATCAAAATGGAAATCTGTCTTTGTTAATGCTTTCATTTTACTTTGAACTTTGAATTTTGAACTTTGAACTTTATGATATGCCTTGCGTAATCATTCTGTTCATTCTTAATTCTTATTATTTTGAATTATCTTTTTCTGCTTTCTGAGCTTCCCGTGCTTCCGCTCTCTCCTTGTCATACTTGTCGTATGCGTTGACGATGCGGGTTACGAGTTTGTGGCGCACGATATCCTTCTGTCCCAGCTTCACCACTCCGATGCCTTCCACGCCGTCCAGAATCTTGAGCGCCTCTTTCAGTCCGCTTCGCTGTTCGCGTGGCAGGTCTATCTGTGTCAGGTCGCCGGTGATAATCATCTTGGTGTTCATGCCCATACGGGTTAGGAACATGCGAATTTGTTGGGAGGTTGTGTTCTGCGCCTCGTCGAGGATGACGACGGCATCGCTGAGTGTGCGTCCGCGCATAAAGGCGAGCGGAGCAATCTGGATAATGTGCTTTTCCATCATATCCTGCAGCTTTACGGCAGGTATCATGTCTTCCAACGCATCGTAGAGCGGCTGGAGGTATGGGTCAATTTTGTCTTTCATATCGCCAGGCAGGAAACCGAGCTTTTCGCCGGCTTCTACGGCTGGTCGTGAGAGGATGATTTTCTTGATGGCTTTCTCCTTGAGGGCCTTTACGGCAAGGGCGATGCTGAGATAGGTCTTACCGGTACCGGCTGGTCCCACGGCAAATACCATGTCGTTCTTCTCGTAAGCATCTATCAGCTGCTGCTGGTTTTCGCTGCGGCTCTTGATAGGTCGGCCGCTGATGCTGTATACCAGCACGCCTTTCACGCTGTCCGCCTTGGTCTGTTTTCCTTTCACGATGTCCAGGATGTCTTCATCATTGAGCATGTTGTATTTAAGCAAGTGCTTGCGCATCTGCTCAATATCCTCTTCCACCTTTGCCATTTCCTCCTCGTCGCCGAGCACACGAATCACGTTGTCGCGTGCTACGATACGCAACTTAGGATACAGCGATTTAATCATCTGCAGGTGGGCATTGTTCACACCGTAGAACATCACTGGATCGATATCTTCGAGTACAATATGTTTCTCTATCAAAATGTCTTAATTCTATAAAGTTTAAACTATCCTATCTAATATTTTGTTATATAACGCTGCAAAATTACTACTTTTCCATGAAATGAGCAAATTTCGGCGAATAAAACATTCTTTAAATATTAAAAAAGCTATTTTTTCGAGAGATTTTGTTACCTTTGCAGCTAAATTTGGCGATGCGGTTCCCGTTTTGCCTGAAGAATATAGAATATTATTTCGTGAAAATAAGATAATTATGAAGATTAGTAAGAATAGATATTTACAGGGTTTTGGTATTGTGGTTTTGCTTTTGGCGCTGGTAAGAGTCATCTTCCCGGGGGTGGCAAAACCGAAAACGGCGGCTGCTTCTGATGCTTCTTCTGCTGAGATTTCTGATGCTCCCGCTGGTGCTGATGGAAATGTGGCTGAGGACCTGAAGAAGGATGAACTCTCTGTTATGCCTGATACGGCACAGAGCGGCAAGCCTTCTATCTTCTTCGACAAGGATGGCAAGGAGGTGAAGCATCGCATCTTCTCGGTGCCTCATTTCGGCAATACTTTCCCCGACCAGCAGGATGTGCAGATTCTGGCGGCTACTAAGCATGGTGTGAAACCGGTACAGAACCGTCTGGAGGCGGAGAACAGCAAGGGCAAGCTGGTGTATGTGGGCAGCAATCCTTTCTTTTATGTCGACAAGCTGAACAACAGTATTCCTTATCTGGTGCCTCGTGCCTCTGTGCTGCTCCAGGATATTGGTCGTGCCTATTTCGATTCGCTGCAGATCAAGGGCATTCCGCTGCATAAGATTATCGTGACGAGCATTCTGCGTACAAAGGATGATGTGGCGAAACTGCGTACCCGAAACGGCAATGCTACCGAGAATTCGTGCCATCTCTATGGTACTACCTTCGATATCTGCTACAACCGCTATAAGCAGATTCAGACCCGTGAACAGCCTCGCCGCCAGGTGCAGAATGATACCCTGAAATGGGTGTTCTCCGAGGTGCTTCGCGATTTCCGCAACAAGAACCGCTGCTATATTAAATATGAGGTGAACCAGGGTTGCTTCCATATCACCGTGAAGTAGTGGTGTTTCATTTAATTTTTGATTCTCTTCAAATCTGCTTCTTCTCCCACTATCCAGATGATGTCTCCCTTCTTGAAGACTCGGGTAGGGGATACGTGCGTCAGATTCTCACGACCTTCTTCCAGTCCTACAACCATGCAGTTGTACCGGTCTCTGATACCGCTTTCGATGAGCGTCTTGCCCAGGAATTCGCTGGAAGAAGAGATGATGAGCTGGCTGAGTTTCATCTCGCGCTTTTCTATTTCAGCCTCCTCAGGCAGCAGGTCGCTCTGCAGGGCGATATTGAATTTCTGCAGCTGGTCGTCGTTGCCGATTACCTGCAGCTTGTCGCCCGGGAAGATGATCATGTCGCCGTTCGGGATGTTCAGCCGGTGAGAGCCGCGGTGAATGCTGCTCAGGTCTACACCGAACCGCTGGCGCAGATGCAACTCTCTCAGCGATTTGCCAGTCCAACTGCTATCTTCAGGCACTTCAAATTCGCTGATGTGGATATCCCGGTCTAGCAGTCTGCCCTCGTAGAGCGGCCGCTTTTCGCCATTCACCTGAGCCGCAATATCGCGCGAACGCAGGTTGTGGACGAAGACCCGCTCCATCACGATGCTACGCTTCTTGATGTGGCGGGAGGTTATCATCAGCATCACTACTGCTGCACCGATGCAGACAATCAGCGCATTGGTAAAGCGCGAGAGAAAATTGATGATATAGAAGATGAAAGCCAGTGCTATCATAAAGCGCACGAACACCGTAAAGAGCAGCGGCACGCGGTTGATGCTGCTCTCTACCCAGAGGCGTTTCCACTCGGCACTGTGGTTCTTCTTCATCACGATGGCGCGCAGGAATGGTGAGATGAACACGATGGTGAGCAGACCGGTGATGGCGTTGGCATACCAGTGGAGATGCCAGCCTGGCAGCAGATTGCGCATCAGCGGCAGCACGAAGGTGAACATCAGGGCGATGACGGCTGCCGAGAGGATGGAGTAGGCGGTGGTGTTGACCAGCATCTGCCGGATCAGCGATTTCCACTTGCTCTGTTGCTGCGTCTGGGGATGACTCATCGCGAAATGGTTCAGAATATGGATGAGCTTGTCGGGCAGATGTTTCTCCATCACCTGATAGGTAGGTGTGGCAAGACGGATCATATAAGGTGTAAGGAAGGTGGTGATGACGCTCACTGCTACCACTACCGGATAGAGGAACTTGCTGATGACGCCGAGCGACAGACCCAGCGAGGCGATGATGAAAGAGAACTCACCAATCTGAGCCATCGAGAAACCGCAGCGCATCGCCGACTTCAGCGACTCGCCTCCGAGCATGAATCCGAAGGTGCCGAATATCGCCTGACCTACCAGTATCGTGCCCACCAGGGCGAGGATAGGAACGGCATATTCTACCAGAATCTTCGGGTCTACCAGCATACCTACCGATACGAAGAAGATGGCTCCGAAGAGATTCTTTACCGGTTCTACGAGTTTGATAATCTTCTCTGCCTCAATGGTTTCTGCCAGTATGCTGCCCATGACGAAGGCTCCGAAGGCGCTGCTGAACCCCACCTTGGTGCTCAGTACCGCCATGCCGCAGCACAGACCCAGCGAAACGATGAGCAGGGTTTCGGCATTGATAAGTTTCCTCACCGAACGCAGGAACCACGGAATGGCGAAGATACCCACGATAAACCACACGCCCAGGAAGAAGCCTATCTTCACGATAGAGGCAAGCATCTGTCCGCCGTCGGGACTGCTTCCGCTCGCTATCGCCGACAGCATCACCATCATCACGATAGCCAGGATATCTTCCAGTATCAGTACGCTCATCACCATCGAGGCAAACTTCTGGGTGCGCAGCCGCATATCATCGAATGCCTTATATATAATAGTGGTGGAGCTCATGGCGAGCATACCGCCCAGGAAGATGCAGTCCATCCTTCTCCAGCCGAAACCGTGGCCTACGCTGATGCCCAGCATCATCATGCAGAACACGATGACCACGGTGGCGATGATGGGAGAGGCGCCCATCTTCACGATTTTCTTGAACGAGAAGTCGAGACCGAGTGAGAAGAGGGTGAAGATGACACCGATGTCGGCCCAGGTCTGGATATCCGTCTCGTCGACTACCGACATGGTGTAGGACATGTGTGGCGAAACCAGGAATCCCGCCATGATGTATCCCAGCACCAGCGGCTGCTTGAGCCTCTTGAAGATGAGGGTTACGATGCCTGCTACCATCAGGATGAGGGCAAGGTCTTTTACTAAGAATGGAATTTCAGCCATATTTTTCTGTTTATGAAAAAGGGGAATTTAGATGTGTCTAAATTCCCCATATCTGTATTAGTCGTTGTATTCTTCTGTGATTTCCGCTATCTTCACGATGGTCTTCACTACCTTCTCCATTACCTGGATGCTCACAAACTCGTGAGGGCCGTGGAAGTTGACACCGCCGGCGAAGATGTTAGGACAAGGCAGACCCTTGAAGCTCAGCTGGGCTCCGTCGGTACCGCCGCGGATAGGCTCTACACGAGGTGGAACGCCGCTCTCCTGCATCGCTCTGAGCACGATGTCGATGACGTGCATGTTAGGATCAATCTTCTCCTTCATGTTATAGTACTGGTCGTAGATAACCGCCTTTACGGTTCCGTCGCCATATTTCTCGTTCATCTTGTTCACGCAATCCTCGATGAAATCCTTGCGGCTTTCAAACTTGTTGCGGTCGTGATCTCGGATGATGTAGCTGAGTTTTGCCTCCTCGCAGCGGCTCTCGATGCCGATGAGGTGATAGAAACCCTGGTAGCCTTCAGTCTGCTCAGGAGTCTCGTTCTCAGGAATCATGTTCTGGAATTCCACAGCCAGTCGGCTTGCATTCACCATCTTTCCCTTGGCATAGCCTGTATGAACGCTCACGCCCTTGATGATGATCTTAGCTCCGGCAGCATTGAAGTTCTCGTATTCCAGGTCGCCCAGGTCGCCGCCATCTACGGTGTACGCCCAGTCGCAGCCAAACTTCTCAACATCGAAATGATGTGCACCCATACCGATTTCCTCGTCAGGATTGAAACCTACACGGATATCTCCGTGCTTGATTTCATCGTGGTCGCGCAGATAGCACATAGCCTGTACGATTTCAGCGATGCCCGCCTTGTCGTCAGCACCCAGCAGGGTAGTACCGTCTGTCACGATGATATCCTCTCCCTTGTGAGCCTTCAGCTCTGGGAAAGTCTCAACGCTTGAGATGATGCCCGGGCTCAGCTCGATGTCGTTGCCGTCATAGTTCTTGATGACGCGCGCCTTTACATCCTTTCCGCTGGCATCAGGCGATGTATCCATGTGTGAAATAAATCCGATGGTAGGAGTCTTTTTCTTGGTATTGCTCTTCAGGGTGGCATAGATATAGCCCATGTCATCCATTTCGACATCGCTCAGTCCTTCGTCCTCAAGTTCCTTCTTCAGGTACTTGGCAAATTCGAGCTGTTTTGCCGTACTAGGCACGCTGGTCGATTCTTCGCTCGACTGTGTGTCGAATTTCGTATAGTTTATAAATCGTTCTACTAAATCCATGTTTTCAATTATTAATCATTTCTGTTGTTTCGGGTGATCTCGGTGGGATTCAAACCCACGACCTTCAGAACCGGAATCTGACGCTCTATTCAGCTAAGCTACGAGACCCTCTTTTCTGCCGCCCGTTTCTCCGCCTGAATGACATCGAATCGGGAAGTCGACTGCAAAATTACTGCTTTTATTTGAAATAACCAAATATTTGGGGCAGATTTTTTCATATATATAATGTATATTTGTAAATTGTTCTACAAAATGCTACTAAAAAACTTAAAAATGCTATCATTTTGCGAAAAAATACGGAAAAATGCTTGCAGATTAATTATTATTTTGTACCTTTGCAGCGCAAATACTAAATATGAAATAAAAATGAGCAATTTGATAAAACCTGAAGGGTACAAGGCGCTGCTGGATATGCGCCAGACCGAAATGGGTATTAAAATGATAAAAGATTTTTTCCAGCAAAACCTGAGCACCGAACTCCGTCTGCGTCGTGTTACCGCTCCGCTCTTCGTATTGAAGGGTCTTGGTATCAATGATGACCTGAACGGCGTAGAGCGCCCTGTAAGTTTCCCTATCAAGGATTTGGGCGAAGCCCAGGCTGAGGTGGTTCATTCTCTTGCCAAGTGGAAGCGACTGACGCTTGCCGAGTATGAGATTGAGCCTGCTTATGGCGTATATACAGATATGAACGCCATCCGTGCTGACGAGGAGCTGGATAATCTTCATTCGCTCTATGTTGACCAGTGGGACTGGGAGGCTGTGATTACCAAGAAAGACCGTACCATCGCCTTCCTCGAGAATATCGTGCGCCGCATCTATGGTGCCATCTTGCGTACCGAGTTCCTGGCTTGCGAGCATTATCCTCAGCTGAAGCCTTTCCTGCCTAAGGAGATTCATTTTATTCATGCGCAGGATTTGCTCGATATGTATCCAGACCTTTCTCCTAAGGAGCGTGAGGATGCTATCTGCAAGAAGTATGGCGCTGTATTTGTAGAGGGCATCGGAGGCAAGTTGAGTGATGGCAAGAAGCATGATGGCCGAGCTCCTGACTATGATGACTGGAGCACCGTGGCTGAGAACGGCAAGGTGGGACTGAATGGTGATATCCTCATCTGGTATCCTGTTCTGGGTCGCAGTTTCGAGCTCAGTTCTATGGGTATCCGTGTCGACAAGGAGAGTCTGCTGCGTCAGCTTAAGCTGGAGGGCAAGGAGGATAGAGAGAAGCTTTATTTCCATCAGCAGCTCCTGAACGACAAGTTGCCTCTGAGCATTGGTGGCGGTATCGGCCAGAGCCGTCTGTGCATGGTATTGCTTCATAAGGCTCACATTGGTGAGATTCAGGCTAGCATCTGGCCTGAGGAGATGCGCAAGGAGGCTGAGGAAGCGGGCATGAACCTCATCTAGGCCTTTCTGTCGGTGCGTCATGGTGTGTACTGTGATGTGCTGCATATTCAATTGATCTTTTTTAAGATAATAATAATTTGCTTACGAAGGCTCCCGGTGCTTTTCTGCATCGGGGGCTTTTTTTGTTTTATACCTTGAGGCTGTGTCTTACAGCGTCAACCCTTGCATTTCGCGGGTCGTAAAAGTTTGGTGTCGCGTTTCACGACATCAAGGTCTGCGCTTCATGGGTATCTTTTTAACGATGGTGCAAAAGTACAACAAAATCTCTGAACTGCCAAATTTCACCTTGCAGAGTTATGTTAAACCGATTTTAACATTCCGGCTTTCGTAGTTAAACAAAAAAAGTCGTAGAGTTGCGGGGGAGAAAACTATATTTTGTAAAATGTTTCTCTGTGTGTTTTGAGCAAGAAAACAATGAGATGCTATGAAAAAAGCCATTTCTTCTGATTACTTCCTTTTTACCCAGAAAGCGTTACAGTGTGACAGTTGTGACAGTTGTGACAGTTTTCAGCGCCTACCCCTCCTTCCCTTTCTTTAGAGGTAAATTATTATATATAAATATATATATAATAATTTAAATATATATACTTATAATTTGATGGCTGTAAACTCGCAATAACCCCCTCCCCTGAAAACTGTCACAACTGTCACAACTGTCACGCTGTAACGCCCTTTGGTCTTTCACTCTTATGTATCTCTTATAGCACCAAGTTTTGATATTTGTAAAAACAATTTTCTCCACTCCGTATAGGTTGTCCTACATGGAGTGGAGAATTTCGTATCGTGTGGAGTATCTTCTATGTCATGACCAGATCCAGGTCCTTTGTGAGTTTTTTCATCGCAGGGTTCTTCTCCATAAGAAGTTCCAGAACTTCATTCTTGGTCAGAACCTTGCCTACCTCTTCCTGGTCGGCAAGGCGGTAACTGATGCTCAGTTCGCTGTTGTGAAGCCCTAAGACGAAAGTCTTGAGAATGCGGTTCTTGATGTTCAAAACGTCGTCTAGTAAGAGCTGGTTGTTGATGATAACCTCTATCTGCGGATAGTTGGTTATCTTCGGTATGATACTCTTCATGCGGTTGGCTAAGCCTATGAAATCCAGCTTGTTCTGCATTCTCATGCACATACTGAACCATGTTGCTTCCACCTGCTCCTGGGTGAACTCGTTCTGGTCGCCCGTGATGGTCGCTTTTTCCTCATTGGCATCATCATACGGACTGTGCAGGCGGCGCTGGTTCTCCTCCTTCTTCTTCAGGTTAGAGAAAGTCATGCCTATGCCGCCCAGCTTGATATTCTTGAGTCGTGGCTTGTGAGGCGATGCAGCATCAGTAGCAGCTCCGGCAGCGGCTGAGCCTTCTGGAGAGGCAGATGCGGCTGCGGTGGCCGATGCAGAATAAGATGCAGCATTGGAGGCTGCAGAAGCGGCTGTCGGTGCCCCTGACGAAGGCACAGCAGTAGCTGTAGCAGCAGACGCTCCCGGCTGTGATGACCGGTTTTCGCTGCTACCGGAAGGCTCAGAACCTGCACCCTGAGAGGCAAGCTTAGACTGAGCCAGGAGTTTCTGAAACAGGGATTTTAATCTATTGGGCGTACGCCCCGCACTAGGCACATCCTGATCCTCGGGCTGCGTAATCTGGCCTATCTGTATCAGGGTGAGCTCTACCAGTAATCGCTTGTTGCTGCTGGCGCGGTAATGGATATCGCACTGGTTCATCAGTTCCAGCGCCTTATATAAGAAAGGTGTAGGTGCCTTCTGGGCCTGAGCCTGGAACTTGGCTTTCTGGTCGTCGCTGGTCTCGAGCAGAGGCAGGGTCTGAGGATCCTTCGCCATCATCACATTGCGCACGTGCTGGGCAAGCCCCTGTATCATGTTGCCGCCATCGAAACCGCGGCTCAGAATGCCGTCGAGTGTTACCATCATCTCGGCCACCTTATTCTCCAGAGCCAGGTCTACCAGACGGAAATAGTTGTCGCTGTCGAGCACGTTCAGGTCCTCGATTACCTTCTGGTAAGTGATGTTGCCCATGCAGAAACTGGCAGCCTGATCGAAGATAGAGAGGGCATCGCGCATACCTCCGTCTGCCTTTTCGGCTATCACGGCGAGCGCCTGCTCTTCATATTGTATGCCTTCCTTCTCAGCCACCATCTTCAGGTGGTTGATGGTATTGGCTACCGTCATTCGCTCGAAGTCGTAAATCTGGCATCGGCTCAGGATGGTAGGCAGAATCTTATGCTTCTCGGTAGTGGCGAGGATGAAGATGACATGCTGAGGTGGCTCTTCCAACGTCTTGAGAAAGGCGTTGAAGGCGGCTGTAGAGAGCATGTGGACCTCATCGATGATAAACACCTTATACTTGCCCACCTGAGGCGGGATGCGGGTCTGCTCCATCAGAACCTTAATCTGGTCAACACCGTTGTTGCTGGCGGCATCCAGCTCGAAGATGTTGTAGGAACGCTGCTCATTGAAGGCACGGCAGCTCTCACATTCGTTACATGCCTCGCCGTCTTCACGAGGATGCTCGCAGTTGATTGCCTTCGCAAAAATGCGGGCACAAGTGGTTTTTCCCACACCTCTCGGACCGCAGAAAAGATAGGCGTGCGCCAGCTTGCCGCTCTTCACTGCATTCTTCAAAGTGGTGGTCAATGCACTCTGTCCGACAACCGAATCGAAGGTCATCGGACGGTACTTTCTTGCAGAAACTATATACTCTTCCATTATTTTTTCTTAATTGATGATGCAAAGATAACAAAAAAATATTATCTTTGCAAACAAATTCGGAAGAAATGAGTAAAAAACTTGGTATTATATGGAATTATCTCGCTCATTATAAGTATCTTATAGTGATTGTGGCGGGTGTTCTGGTAGTTGGTGTAGTTGACGACAACAGTGTAAGGCAGCACATTAAGTACCAGATAGAGATAGCTACGCTCCGTTCGGAGATAGAAAAGTATCGTGAGCAGTATGAAAACGACAAGCATACCCTGCGCGATATGCAGCATGGTGCGCGGGCATTTGAGAAGATAGCCCGCCAGTGTTATTTCATGAAGGCTGATGATGAAGACATCTTTGTATTGAGTTCGGATATTCCGGAAAAAACTAACGAACAAGACGAAAATGAAACAATTGAGTAAACTGGAAAGTGTTATTTTCTTGCTGGGCGGCGTGCTGATGGTTGTCGGTGCGGCTTGCTTCGCATTTGGTTTTTCACATCCGCAGCTGGTGCAGGTAACGAGCTGGGGGTTCCTGCTGGGCACCATACTCTTCAGTGTAATGCAGGCGATGCAGATTTATGATGGACCTTCGTTGGTTATCCACCGCCTGAAGCGGATGCAGTATGTAGCAGACATCTTCTTCGTGCTCTCAGGCATCTCGATGGTAGATACGGTGTATGCTTTCCTGCGCCGCTGGTTTGAGAATTATGAGACCTATATCACCTATTTCTATAATAAGTGGGTAGTATTCCTCCTCATCGCAGCCCTGCTGGAACTGTATACCACGCATCGCATCTCTCATGAACTGAAGAAGGAAAACAATCAGTAATGTAGAAAGGACGAGAAAAAAGCTTTCGGTGGCCAATAGGAGTGCAAACAAAACATAAATCTTGTAAGAATGAATTAAATTGCTGCAATTTATTTCGTCAGTTCAAATTAAGATTGTACTTTTGTTCACCGAAAGTGATATAGATAGCTTATGAATAGAATATTTTACGCATTCATTGTCTTGATGGCACTTGCATCTTGTGCCAACAGTTACGATATCTCGGGTACTTCTAACGTAAGTACTCTGGACGGACGCATGCTGTACCTTAAGATACTGGAAAACAACGATTTCAAGAACGTGGATTCTTGCGATGTAGTGCACGGACAGTTCCATTTTCAGGGTTCTGTCGACTCTATGAAGATGGCGAATATCTTCATGGATGATGACCCTGTGCTGCCGCTGGTGCTGGAGAGTGGAAGCATTACGGTGAAGCTCGATGATACACAGCAGGTGGTAAGCGGTACTCCTATGAACGATAAACTCTTCGGATTCTTCAAGAAATACCAGCAGATTCAGAATCAGTTGCGCGAACTGGTACACAAGCACGACCAGGCTATCATGAACGGTAGCGATATGGTGGCTGTCAACAAGCATCTGAACGAGGAATCCATCCGCCTCTCTGAGCAGGAAGACAAGCTCATCACTTCGTTTGTTACCGACAACTTCAACAATGTGCTGGGACCGGGCGTCTTCTTCCTCGTTACAATGGGCAACCAGTATCCGATGCTCTCTCCTTGGATTGAGGATATCATGAGCAAGGCTACCGACTATTTCAAGAATGATCCTTATGTAAAGGACTATTATAAGAAAGCTCAAGAAAATCAGGAGATTATGAACGGTACCCGAGATGCACAGGGCGGCATGCAGCCAGAGATGGAGGCGGCTCCACAGGTAAATCCTGATGCGGCTCCGGCACCTACAGCCAACGAACTGGCTGCGCCTACGATTCCTGAAAAACAGGAAGGGAAGGAGTAGAAACAGGGCTCTTTCAAGGTCTTGGGCATTAACATCTTGTAAAACTCTTCATTTTATAAGTTTAGTAATATGAAATTAATCAAGAATGGAACCATTATAAATGAGGGTCGCTCTTTTGTGGGCGACCTCTTGTTGGATGGTGAATTTATCAAGGAAATATATGAAGGCGAGGCACCCCGTGGCAATTACGATGAAGTCATCGATGCCTCGGGGTGTTTTGTTTTGCCGGGTGTGATTGATGATCATGTTCACTTCCGTGAGCCTGGACTTACGCAGAAGGCTGACATCGAGAGCGAAAGCCGCGCAGCTGCCTTTGGTGGTGTGACCAGTTATTTTGAGATGCCTAACACGGTACCTCAGACTACCACTCTGGAGGCCTGGCAGGCGAAGCGGCAGCTGGGCGCTGAGAAGAGTCATGTGAACTACAGTTTCTTCTTTGGTGCTACTAATGATAATGTAAATGATTTTGAACAGCTCGATACGCATCATGTTCCGGGAATCAAGCTCTTTATGGGCTCTAGTACGGGCAATATGCTGGTGGATAAATATGAGGCGCTGCAGGCTATCTTCAAGAAGGCGAAAGAGCTGGATTTGCCGGTGATGACCCACTGTGAGGATACCGAAATCATTAATCGCAACATGCAGCTGGCTAAGCAGAAATGGGGTGAGGACCCTGCCGTAGAACATCATCCGGAAATACGCAGCGAGGAGGCTTGCTATGAAAGCAGCTGTCTGGCGGTGCAGCTGGCTAAGGAAAGCGGGGCGCATCTCCATATCGCTCACGTTACTACGGCTAAGGAACTGGAGTTCTTCGGTAAGGATGAAAATATTACAGGCGAGGCTGTTGTGGCTCATCTTATGTTCTCGGATAAAGATTACGCTGTGAAGGGCGCACGCATCAAATGCAACCCTGCTGTAAAGACCGCTGCTGATCGCGAAGCTTTACGTAAGGCGCTGAGTAATGGTAAGATAACTGTAGTAGGTACTGATCACGCTCCTCATCAGTTGAAGGATAAACAGGGCGGTTGTGCCAAGGCTGCATCAGGTATGCCAATGGTACAGTTCTCGCTGGTAAGCATGCTGAAACTTGTTGACGAAAAGGTAATCAGTATCGAACGCCTGGTTGAACTGATGTGCCATAATCCAGCCCGTCTGTTCCATATCAGTCAGCGCGGCTTCCTGCGTCCGGGTTATAAGGCAGATGTCGTTGTGGTGCGCAAGGGAGAGCCTTGGAAGGTGACCGAAGAGGTGATTCAGAGCAAGTGTAAATGGAGCCCTGTAGAGGGTGACGAGTTTGCATGGAAAGTGGAACAGACTTTCTGTAACGGTCGTCTGATCTATAACAAAGGCGTGTTTGATGCCGCTTGCAGAGGAGAAGAACTGGAGTTCAGAAGCAATTCCTGAAAAGAGGGAAATCTTACGGGGATTGTAAAATAAAATATCGTATCGGATGCGAAGAATAGTATACAATATAAGCGAAATTGAGCCATATATCAACTGGCTATATTTCTATCATGCCTGGGGATTGAGCGGCAAACCTCGTGAGGAAAAGGAAAAACTGAAGGCAGAGGCGCTCGATATGCTCCATTCATGGGAAGACGAATATCATACCTATGCCGTCTTCGGACTCTTCGAGGCGAACAGCGAGGGGGATGATATCTGGCTGGAAGGGCAGAAAGTCCGCTTCCCGATGCTCCGTCAGCAGCATCCGGCGGCTCAGGGAGAACCCAATCTCTGTCTGGCTGATTTCATCCGTCCTCTGGGCAGCGGAATAACAGACCGGCTGGGTATCTTCTGCACGACGGTAGATGGCGGTCTGGAGAAGAAATATCGCACGGACGACTACCTCAATATGATGGCACAGACACTCTGCGACCGGTTGGCTGAAGCCACGGCAGAGAAGTTGCACGAAGAGGTGAGACGCAGCATCTGGGGCTATGCTCCCGACGAGCAGCTGAGCATCGAAGACCAGCATCTGGAGCGCTATCAGGGCATCCGTCCGGCTATAGGATATCCTTCGCTGCCCGATACCAGTGCCAACTTCATCATCGACCAGCTCATCGATATGAGTCAGGTGGGCATCCGGCTCACCACAAGCGGAATGATGACGCCTCATGCCAGTGTCTCGGGGCTGATGTTTGCACATCCCAAGTCGCGGTATTTCGAACTGGGACGGATAGGAGACGACCAGCTTCGCGACTATGCACAGCGCAGAGGAGTGCCCGTGCAGGCAATGAAAACGTATCTTCAATCAAGTTTGATCAAGAAATGATAGCAAGAATATTGATACCCGTAGTGGTATTCACCCTGTTGCCGTATCTGTGGATATATAAAAGGTATGGCAAGTTACGGCTGAAGAGTCTCTGGCAGAGGGTGCTCTTCTGGTTGCCGGCTTTCGTGGTTATCGCCTACAGCGCGTATATCACGATGCTGCCCAACTTCCTGCCACGCAATCCAGTGCTCATCGACATCTGGTTTGTGATGATGGCAGTATGTGCAGTTCCGCAGTTTGTCTTCAGCCTGTTCTGTGTCTTCGGTTGGTGCTGTATGCGGCTCCTTCACGGACATCGCAACTGGGGCAAGCTCCTCGGACTGGTAGTGGGAGCGGTGGCGTTCTTCTGCTTTATCTACGGATTTACCGAAGGATTTCCTAAGATGCAGGTCAAGCGAATCACCGTCTATGTACCCAATCTGCCGAAATCTTTCGAGGGCTATCGCATCGTTCAGTTCAGCGACATCCATCTCGGGTCATACTATGGCTGGCGTGGTCATCTGCCTCAGCGCGATATCGACAGCATCAATGCCGAGAAGCCTGATCTGATTTGCTTTACGGGTGATTTACAGAATGTTACGCCCGATGAACTGCCTGAGTATCAGGCGCTGCTCAGCAGTCTGAAAGCCAGAGACGGCGTGATGAGTGTGTTGGGCAATCACGATTACACCTATTATATGGATGTAGATGACGAGCAGGAGATAGCTGCATTAGAGAAGCGGATGCAGGACTTCCAGCGGAGTTGCGGATGGCGCCTGCTGATGAATGAGCATGTGGCGGTGCATAGAGGCGCTGATAGCATCTATGTAGCTGGTACAGAGAACTATAACAAACCAAAGCGAACCAACGTAAGGAAGGCACTGTATGGCATCAGACCGGGCTCTTTCGTGCTGATGCTGCAGCATATGCCAAAGCAATGGCGCGAGACCTGGCCTTCTACTATTAATAAGGAGAAGGATGAGGATGGCGATGTGATTGGACCGGACAGGAAGGATTCGCTGGTTGTAGCACCGCAGCTTACATTGAGCGGTCATACGCATGCAGGGCAGATCAGTATCCTGGGCTTGCGTCCGTCGATGTTTACTCCTTATGATTATGGCCTCTTCGAGGAGGAGGGTTGCCAGCTCTATACCACATCAGGTCTGGGCGGTACCGTTCCAATCCGCATCGGGGCTACGGCAGAAATCGTGGTCATCACACTCAAAAGAAAATGAGGAGTGTTGAATGTTAAATGTTGAGTGTTAAATTATTCATTCTTAAATAAAAAATGAAGTACTTATATCGTCTGTATCAACTTGTTATATGCTTGCCTATCCTCTTGTTGGCTAGCGTTTTAACCAGTTTAATTACTGTTTTGGGATGTATGCTGGGCAATGGCCATTTCTGGGGCTATTATCCTGGTAAGTATTGGTCCTGGCTTTGGGTCCGCATTCTCCTTCTGCCTGTAAAGGTGGAGGGACGTGAGCATCTCAAGAAGAACCAGAGTTATGTTTTCGTGGCCAATCATCAGGGCGCTTTCGATATCTTCCTGATATACGGTTTTCTGGGCAGAAACTTCAAGTGGATGATGAAGAAGGGCTTGCGCAAAGTGCCTCTCATCGGTATCGCCTGTGAGTATGCGCACCACATCTTTGTAGACAAGAGCGGACCTTCTAAGATCCGTGCTTCTTATGACCGTGCTCGCGAGGTGCTTAAAGAGGGCATGTCGCTGGTGGTATTCCCAGAGGGTGCCCGTTCGTTTACGGGTCACATGGGCGTGTTCCGTCGCGGTGCTTTCATGCTTGCCGATGAACTGCAGTTGCCGGTATGTCCGCTTACCATCAATGGCAGTTTTGATGTGAAGCCTCGCATGAAGGACATCTACTGGGCTTTCTGGCATCCTCTGAAGCTTACCATTCATGAGCCTATCGAGCCGATAGGCAAGGGAGCTGACAATATCAAGAACCAGATGAACAAGAGCTATGAGGCGATCATGAACGGACTTGACAAGAAATATCAGGGTTTTGTAGAGAATCCGGACCAATAATTTCGGCTTTTCGCTTGTTATTTCAAAAATAAGTTGTAATTTTGCATCTGTATTACATTATTTAGTATCAGAATCATTAAAATTAGAAGAAGTTATGAGTGATAGCATAGTAATCATTCCTACATATAATGAGAAGGAAAACATCGAGAAAATCATCCGTGCTGTCTTCGGTCTCGAAAAGCAGTTTGATATCCTCGTTATCGATGACGGAAGTCCTGACGGTACTGCTGCCATTGTCAAGGGCTTGATGGCTAATGAATTTGCCGGTCGTCTGCATATCCTGGAGCGTTCGGGTAAACTCGGTTTGGGTACTGCCTATATCATGGGCTTCAAATGGTCATTGAAGCAGGGCTATGACTTCATCTTCGAGATGGATGCCGACTTCAGTCATGATCCTAATGATTTGCCTCGTCTCTATGCGGCAACTCACGATGAGGGGTATGATGTGGCTGTAGGCTCAAGATATATTTCGGGTGTGAACGTGGTCAACTGGCCTATCGGACGCGTATTGATGAGCTATTTCGCTTCTAAATACGTACGTATAGTAACCGGATTTAAGGTGAATGATACCACAGCAGGATTCGTCTGCTACCGACGTAAGGTATTGGAAACCATAGATTTGGATGCTATCCGCTTCAAGGGCTATGCCTTCCAGATAGAGATGAAATATACGGCTCATCGAATAGGTTTCAAGATCAAGGAGGTGCCTGTCATCTTTGTTAACCGTCGTGAAGGTGTGAGCAAGATGAGTGGTGGCATCTTTGGTGAGGCTTTCTTTGGCGTGATGCGACTGCGCCTGGATGGCTGGTTCAAAAAATATCCGAAGAAGGATTAATACTCAGTAATCACTAATCAGTACTTGGATGGAAATCCAAAAGATAGAAAAAACATACGGGCGTTCGCCACAGGCGGATGCCCTCTTTGATTTGATGGGGAAGAAGTCGGTTCATTCCATTTTTCTCCAGGGTTTGCTGTGCTCTTCGGCTCCGATGTTCTTTGCTTCTCTGCAGGGGAAGATGAGGCGTTCGGTACTCTTCGTACTGGATGATGCCGATGAAGCAGGCTATTTTTATCACGATCTCACTCAGATGATGGGGCAGGAGAAGGTCTTCTTCTTTCCTTCCAGCTATCGGCGTGCCGTGAAATACGGGCAGCGTGATGCAGCGAACGAAATCCTACGTACAGAGGTGCTGGCGCGCCTCTCTTCGGGAGGACATTTCCTGGTAGTCACTTATCCCGATGCACTGGCAGAACTCGTTGTGGCTAAGCAGAATCTGGATGAACGGATTCTGAAACTGGCTACAGGTCAGCAGATTGCCCAGACTGATGTGGTTCATACCCTGCGCGATTTCGAACTCAAAGAAACCGATTATGTTTATGAACCGGGCCAGTTTGCCGTGCGTGGAAGCATCCTCGATGTCTATTCCTACAGCTGCGAATATCCGTTCCGTATCGACTTCTTCGGCGATGAGATTGATACCATCCGTACTTTCGATGTAGAGACCCAGCTCTCGCAGGTGAAGCGCACAGAGATAGAAATCGTGCCCGAACTCGCCCATATCGAAAGTACCAAACAGTGTTTCCTCAATTTCCTCTCCGAAAGTACGCCAGTCGTTGCGAAAGACCTTTCTTTCGTTTGCGACCGCATCGGTCAGATTTATACCGAAGGCTTCTCATCGCAGAGTCTTACAGAGCAGTTGGAGGGAGCCACAGAGGTGGAGGCTGAGCGCATCAGACATGATATGAAGACCGAGCTCAACCTCGTTTCTCCGCTCGATTTCAAGAAGGCTGTAGCGGCTCATCTCCGTATCGAGTTCGGTAAGGTCGCTCCGTCAGAGAGTGCGGCGGTGATACCTTTCAATATCGCTCCACAGCCTCTTTTCCATAAGAATTTCGATTTACTTTGCCAGACTCTGGAGGATTTCCTGCTCCAGGGTTACACCTTATATATATTGGCAGATAGCCAGAAGCAGCAACAGCGTCTGAAGGATATCTTTGAAAGCGAAGAACTGAAGCGCTACGCCATCCGTTTTACACCGGTAGACAAGACGCTTCATGAAGGCTTTACTGACCATGACAAGAAGTGCTGTTTCTTTACAGATCATCAGATTTTTGACCGTTTTCATAAATATAACCTGCGCTCAGATAAAGCGAGAGCCGGCAAGATGGCACTCACCATGAAGGAACTGCAGGAGATGGAAGTGGGAGATTTTATCGTGCATGTAGACTTCGGTATCGGCAAGTTCGGCGGTCTGGTTAGGGTTCCTACGGGCAACAGCTATCAGGAAATGATCCGCATCGTCTATACGAACAATGACAAGGTGGATGTTTCTATCCACTCGCTTTATAAAATCAGCAAATATCGCCGCAGCGATACCGGTACTCCGCCTCGCCTGTCTACACTGGGTACAGGTGCCTGGGATAAACTCAAGGACAAGGCTAAGAAGCGAATCAAGGACATTGCGCGCGACCTGATCAAACTCTATGCCCAGCGCCGACGGGAGAAGGGATTCGCCTTCAGTGCCGACAATTATCTGCAGCATACACTGGAGGCTTCCTTCCTGTATGAAGATACGCCAGACCAGAATAAGGCTACTCAAGAGGTGAAGAAGGATATGGAGAGCGGCAGACCGATGGACCGTCTGGTTTGTGGCGATGTAGGCTTCGGCAAGACTGAGGTTGCCATCCGTGCAGCCTTCAAGGCAGCGTGCGACAGCAAGCAGGTTGCGGTGCTGGTGCCTACTACCGTTCTGGCTTTCCAGCACTATCAGACTTTCAAAAAGCGTCTGGAAGGCATGCCTGTAAGGGTAGACTATCTCAGTAGAGCCCGTACAACGAAGGAAACCAGAGAGGTGCTTGACGCGCTGAAAGAGGGTAAGATTGATATCCTCATAGGTACGCATAAGCTGATATCAAAGACCGTGAAATGGCATGACCTGGGACTGCTCGTCATCGATGAAGAGCAGAAGTTCGGTGTGTCTACCAAAGAGAAACTCCGTCAGCTCAAGGTAAATGTCGATACACTCACGATGAGTGCCACTCCGATTCCGCGAACCCTCCAGTTCTCTCTGATGGGCGCCCGGGATATGAGTATCATGCGCACTCCGCCACCTAACCGTTATCCGATTCATACCGAACTGGTTACGTTTAGTAGTGAAGTTATCTGCGATGCCATCAATTTTGAGATGAGCCGAAACGGACAGGTTTATTTCGTATGCGACAGAATATCCAAGCTTCCGGAGCTCAAGATGCTCATCGAAAAGCATATCCCAGACTGTAGGGTAGCAATCGGTCACGGACAGATGAAGCCTGAGGATTTGGAGAAAATCATCATGGGCTTTATCAATTACGATTATGATGTACTGCTTTCTACCACTATTGTAGAGAACGGTATCGACATTTCCAATGCCAATACGATTATCGTGAGCGATGCTCATCACTTCGGATTGAGTGACCTGCATCAGATGCGTGGACGCGTAGGAAGAAGCAACAAGAAGGCTTTCTGCTATCTGATGGCGCCACCTAAGAGTGCACTTACTCCTGAGGCGCGTCGCCGTCTGGAGGCTCTGGAGACGTTCAGCGAACTGGGTAGCGGTTTCAATCTCGCCATGCAGGACCTGGATATCCGCGGTGCGGGTAATCTGCTGGGCTCTGAGCAGAGCGGTTTTATGGAAGATTTGGGTTATGAAACCTACCAGAAGATTCTCTCTCAGGCTGTCACAGAGTTGAAGAACGAGGAGTTCTGTGATCTTTATCAGGAGAAGATGGATGAAGGTGCCCAGCTTACGGGTGATGATTTCGTTGACGATTGTGGCATAGAGAGCGATCTGGAGATGTATTTTCCTCAGACTTATGTGCCGGGTGACAGTGAGCGCATGCTCCTTTATCGTGAACTGGACCGTCTGGAGAGCGATGAGGAAGTAGAGGCTTACCGCAAGCGTATGATAGACCGTTTTGGTCCTGTGCCTCATGAAGCAGACGAACTGATGCATGTGGTAGGTCTGCGTAGGGTAGGCAAGAAGCTAGGTTGCGAGAAGATTATTCTCAAGCAGGGCTATATGCAGATGCAGTTTGTGAGCAATGTAAACAGTCCGTTTTACAGAAGTCAGATGTTTAACCGCATACTCGCTTACGTTACCAGTCATATTCAAGATTGTGTTCTGAAGGAAAAATTCAACAAGCGAATGCTTCGCATCAATGATGTGAAGACAGTAGGGCAGGCTGTAAATCTGTTGAATCAGATATCGCAGATAGATTTAGGTAATGAAAAGTAATCAGTTTATTGCATAAAAAAACATTGGAATCTCAATACCCCTATTGAGCTCCAATGTTTTATTTTTTTGTATAAGTAAAAGATGATGATAAGCGTTTCACAACGCATGTTGAATTTTTCTGATGCAAAGATACTATTTCCTGTTATAATAGTGGGGTAATATTTGATATTTTAGGTGTAATATTTGGTTGAAATCTTAGAAACCACACTGAATGCATACGTTCGTAACGAATAATACCTATAGAATTAACTGATTGGTTGGACAAAAATATAAAAAATAGTGGAAAATCAGATAAAAAAGTTCTTTATTTCATTTTTTATTTGTACCTTTGTTCAGGCATACAACAATTTTAAACATATATATATAAACATGAGACAGAAAAAGTACATCTTAAGCGAGCAGGAACTTCCTACTCAGTGGTACAACATTCAGGCAGATATGCCTAACAAGCCATTGCCACCGTTGAACCCTCAGACACACCAGCCAATGAATGCTGATGATTTGTCACACGTATTTAATAAGGAGTGCTCAAAGCAGGAACTTGATACAGAGCACGCTTGGATTGATATTCCGGAAGATGTGCTGGAGAAGTACACCTTCTACCGTTCTACCCCTCTTGTACGTGCTTACGCCCTTGAGGAGGCACTCGGTACTCCGGCGCATATCTATTTCAAGAATGAGAGTACCAATCCGTTAGGCTCTCATAAAATCAATTCAGCCATTCCTCAGTGCTACTACTGTAAGCAGGAGGGTGATACCAATGTCACTACAGAGACTGGTGCAGGCCAGTGGGGTGCAGCCCTCTCTTATGCAGCAAAACTCTACGGCCTGGAGGCAGCAGTTTATCAGGTAAAGATTACCATGCAGCAGAAACCATACCGTTCCAGCATCATGCGTACGTTTGGTGCCACTGTAGAGGGTTCTCCTTCCATGAGTACACGCGCAGGTAAGAACATTATCACACGTGATCCTCATCATCCTGGTTCGCTCGGTACTGCCATCAGTGAGGCTGTTGAGCTGGCTACAACCACACCGGGCTGTAAGTATACGCTGGGTTCTGTGCTCAATCATGTGGCACTTCACCAGACCATCATCGGTCTAGAGGCAGAGAAGCAGATGGCGATGGCAGGTGAGTATCCTGATCAGGTGATTGCTTGTTTCGGTGGTGGTAGTAACTTTGGTGGTATTGCCTTCCCATTCCTCCGTCACAACTTCACAGGCGAGCGCCATACTGAGTTTATAGCTGCAGAGCCGGAGAGCTGTCCTAAGCTGACTCGCGGTAAGTTCGAGTATGATTTCGGTGATGAGGCAGGTTACACTCCATTGCTGCCAATGTTTACTCTGGGTCATGATTTCAAGCCTGCCAACATTCATGCAGGTGGTCTCCGTTATCATGGTGCTGGTATGATTATCTCCCAACTTCTGAAGGATGGTTATCTGCATGGTGTAGATATCCCTCAGCTGGAGTCATTCAAGTCAGGTATGCTCTTCGCTCAGACCGAGGGTATCATTCCTGCTCCAGAGAGCTGTCATGCGATTGCAGCCACTATACGTGAGGCTCTGAAGGCTAAGGAAGAGGGCAAGGAGAAGGTTATCCTGTTCTGCCTCTCAGGTCATGGTCTTATCGATATGCCGTCTTACGATAGCTTTATCAATGGCGATTTGCGCGATTATTCTGTGAGTGATGAAGAAATCCAGCACTTCCTCAAGGATGTGCCAAAGGTTGACTAAATTATAGTTAACAGTATATTGCAAACAGTTGACAATTATTCTTTGAGATATATTGAAATAACAATTTCACATTATAAAAGAAGCCAGGCTGCGAAAAGCAACCTGGCTTCTTATTTAGAGATTCTATTCTCTTTTTTATTTTAGAAATTCTATTCTCAGTTCGAGACTTCTATCTTTCATTATAAGTTCAACCACTCTTCGATAGCCTTAGCGATGACATCGAAGCTTGTGGTAGGCTCGAAGCGGGCTACAACCTGCCCCTTCTTGTTAACGAGGAACTTGGTGAAGTTCCACTTGATATCGGCACTCTCCTTGTAGTTAGGATCAGCCTCGCTCAACATCTTGTCGAGAACAGGGTAGAGAGGGTGGCTCTCGTCCCAACCAGCAAAGCCCTTACATTCTTTCAGAAATTTGAAGAGAGGGGCAGCATCGTCTCCGTTTACCTTGATCTTCTTGTAGCGCTGGAACTCTGTGCCGTATGTAAGCTTGCAGAACTGATGAATGCTTTCATCTGTACCAGGGGCTTGCTGACCAAACTGGTTGCAAGGAAAATCAAGTATTTCGAAACCTTGAGAATGATAGGTCTCATAAAGTTTCTCCAGTTCCTCATACTGAGGGGTGAAACCACACTTTGTAGCGGTGTTAACGATGAGCAGCACTTCATTGGCATACTCCTTGAGGGAAACATCCTTTCCCTTTCTGTCTTTAACAGAAAATTCGTAAACAGTTCTCATTTTTTTTATCTTTATGTATGTGTTATCTATATTTCCGATCTCAACTTATATGATCTAGAGTGCAAAGATACTACTTTTCTCTTAGAATACTTCAAGAGTTTTTTTAAAAATTCTAAAAATCGAACAAAATCATAGATGAAGGAATAAGCGTAATATATATAATGTAGATAGATATTGTATATCTGGGTAAACAGATACCATATAGCTGAGTATATAGATATCGGTTAGATATAGAATATAGAAGAATAAAATATGTAGACGATATAACTACACAATATCAGTATGAAACAGCATAAAAATAAAAAATGCAGGATTTTCACAAACCCTGCATTCCTTTTTCTTTACCTCTTTTTCCTCAAAAAAACAAAGAAAAAAAGGTTTACGATTAATCTATCATTTAACTTTTCTAAGAACTTGTTGCAAAGATACTACATTTTCTTGTAACCCCAAACTTTTTCTCAGTTTTTTTTCAGTAAAAAGGAAAAATTAATCAAATACCCCCCCATTTTTATACTTTTTTGCAATATTCGGTCAAAAAACAAAGCAAAACGGCTCAATTTTATGACTATTCTGCTTTTTCCCTTGTTTGAACATTTTGCTGTGTACGATAACGAAGAAGGCTGTGCCCGGCAACAACTGAAGATAGGTCCTGTAATATGTATTCCTTTTTTGTCAATACAGATAAAAGCAGCCATCAGTAATGATGACTGCTTTCATCTGTAATGATGCGGGCTATCCCTGCGTTCTGTTTCGGTATTCAGTAGGCACGATACCCGTTTCTTTCTTGAATACCTTCGAGAAATACTTAGGGTCGGTGAAACCTACTGCGAAGGCGATACTGGTCAGTGTATCGTCTGTATTGCGCAACATCTCGCATGCCTTCTTGATACGTATATGGCGAACGAAGTCTACCGGTGTCATTCCGGTTGTTGCTTTCACCTTATTATATAGTACGCTTCGGCTCATACCGATTTCGTTCGAGATATCATCTATCTTGAGTTCCGGATTGCCTGAATTGGCAACAACAAACCTGAAGACACGCATCATGGTTCTGTCTTGAATCTGTGCCGCCATAAATGCCAGCTCGCTGCTTGGGTCAACCGCTTCGTTCTCGGCACTAGTTTCAGCCTGGTTAAGAGCAGGCAGAGGAGCTGCTGCAGGCAGTATTCGCAGGGCTGCTATGGCATCTTTATCGCCAGTTTCCTTCAGTTTTCTGATGACATCCAACTGGATGTTGCGGCGCTGGGTGAGGATAGCCTCTATTCGGCCGAGCAGATAAGGGGTAGAGAATGGCTTGGTGATATAGGCATCAACACCTTCATCAAAGCCTCGCTGCTGATTTTCTACGCTTGCCTTGGCCGAGAGAATCATCACTGGGATGTTGCTGAGGGTGGTATCCTGCTTGATCTCGTGAATCATCGACAAACCATCCATCACAGGCATGGTAATGTCTGTAAGGATAAAGTCGGGCGTCTCCTTGCGCGCCATCACCAAGCCAGCCTTTCCGTTCTCTGCGAGCAGCACGTTATAGGTAGGCGAGAGGATACTGTAGAGGAACTTGCGCAGGTCGTCATTGTCTTCAACTACCAGTACAGTCTGGTCTTTCAGTTCCGTTTCTTCCTGTGCTTCTTTCTGTTCCTTGCCCATTTCTTCCGGTCGTTCAGCCTCTTCATTCTTTTCTTCTTTCTGTTTATTTACTTCTTCCAGATAGTCGGATGCATTGCGGTCGTCAATCTGTCCGTTCTCTTTCTCCCCTTCTGACAGGTCATAATCTTCCTCGCTCAGACCGCTGTTCGTACGGAAGTCTGTCTTGTTGCCATATCTCTGAACCTTGTCCAGCATTACCAGCATCTCGTTGGCATTGTCTGCCACCATTTTCAGCAGTTCCTTGCCCTTTCGGGTGATACCCGGTTCGGTATCCAAAACGGTTTTTACCGGGGCTCCGATGAGCGTTAGTGGGGTTCTCAGACGGTTGGCAGCATCGTTGTAGAACTTGTTCTTCATCACGCTCATCTCGTGGGTTACGTTCTCGCGCTGGCGCTGGTTATAGGTATAGAAGATTGCGCCTACGATACCGAAGAACAGAATCAGCATCAGAAATTTGCCCCAGATGCTTTCCCAAAAGGTAGGGCGCACTTCGATAGGCAGTTCTGCCACATACTTGCTCCATACACCGTGAGAGTTGGTGGCTTTCACCTTGAGTACATAATCGCCATGATTGATACGGTTGAAGCCGATGACATTGCTGCTTCCGTTCGATATCCACTCGCCTGGAGCTGTATAACCATCTATGCGATAGAGGTATCTGGTCTGATACTTACGCTGATAGTCGAGAGATGCGAAGGTGATGGTCAGATTTCGCTTGTTGGCAGGTATCACCACTTTATCCTTGTGCAGGATAGGTTCCGACTCTTTCTCTCCGCTATAGTGGAGGGAACAGAAGATGACTTTAGGCTGGTAATTGCTCTTCTTCAGCGTAGCCGGATTAAAGGTGATCAGTCCCATCGGGGTACCTACCGAGATGTTGTTGCTTGCCGGATCGTGGTAAGGACGGCTTTGCGAGAACGACATGTTGAAGTCGAAATCGTTAGGTCCGAACACGTTGCACTGGCCCGTTTTCGGGTTTACGCAGTCGATACTCGATTCTCTGATTACCCAGATTCTTCCCTGGTTGTCTTCTACCATGCCCTGTACGATGCCTTCGTTAACATCGATGGCACGGAAGTATTGCATCTTCAGGTTGTCTTGCAGGAGCGATTTGCTCACAATCTCTTCCATAAAACCGCCCTGTTGCGAGATATACATCTTGCCGCTGGTGTGCTCTATGATATTGTTTATATCGTTTGCAGCCAGACTTGTTGTATCGTTCGGTATGTAGTAGGTCTTGTGGTAATTGATCTTTCTTGCATTTGTAAAGGCATCACTGAAGGTGATGAGACCATCTGTAGTTCCTACGAGAATGGTTCCCGTAGTGGTGCAGCAGATGCGGCGTATGCGATTGTAGTTCTGCTTCTCCCAAGGCAGTCCGTTCCGTTTACTGATGAAGCTGATACTGCCGTCAGCCGCCTCTTTTACCAGGGCGATACCGCCACCATAGGTACCTATCCAGATGCGTCCGGTGCGGTCGGCTACAATGTCTTGTATCTTGTCGAACGGCAGCGATGACGGGTTGTTGGCATCATAAACAAAGTGTCTTACCTGCATTTTATCTATCAGATAGACACCATTTCCGTTGGTTCCTATCCATGCTCTTCCCTTGATATCAAAGTGGATAGACATGATGCCCTTCTCGGCGAAGTTTACCTGCTGTGGCACAATCTGTCCGCTTGGCGACAGGTATCCGATGCTTTGGTAGGATGCGTTGAGCACCTGGATTATACCACTGTAATAACCAGCCCAGATATGTCCGTCTGGCGATGCATTCACCGAGAACACTTCGTCTTCGCCCACATCCAGCTTGTTGATAATGTAAGGGTGATATTTGAAGACTACCTGTGTCAGGTCGTGAGAGCCTGTCAGCCAGAGGATTCCCTGGTCTGAGAGTACATATTTCGTAATCTTCGGTATGCGGTAGTTGCCCGATGAATTGCTTCTCAGCAGATAAGGCACCAGTTTACCTGCCTTGCGGTCAAAATAACTGAAGGTTCCTCCCCTTGGCACTACCCAGAGGGTCTTGTGTTCATCTTGTGTGATGAAATTGCTTTCGCAGGTTGTGCGGTCCATCGGGTCGTCCTGGTCGGCAAAGAGCCACTGCTTCTGTCCGGTCTTCGTGTTGACGAGGGTTACTCCTAGACCGTCTGTAAATGCCCATACCATACCGAAATCATCGGTATAAATCTTCTTTACTTCTGACAGAGGCTGACTCGGGCTCTGTACGTTAATGATATCAAACTTAAAGGTGCGCGGGTTGTAGATTACTATACCCAGGTTGGTTGCCATCAGAAGCTGGTAACCTGTATTCTTCAGTTCGTTGATACGGGTTACGCCTTCCGGCATCGGTATCATGGTGAGTCGGTTCTGCAGGTCATATTTTGCCAGTTTGCCGTCTTCTGTTGCCAGAAATACGTCTTCTCCCACCCATCTGATCCATTTGAAAGGCAGTTTGCTTGGAAATTTCGAATGATATATGCATGCTCCTTTGTCGGTAAGCACCCATTCTCTTCCATGTGTATCCTGATGGATGTACCATACATTTTTGCTTCTGAGTCCCTTTTCTCCTACTTTGATGAGTTCTATGTTAAGCTTGTCATAAGAATCTCCTGTTGTTCTAACAGTTATTCCATTTTCAGCTGTAATCCATGTAGTCCCGTTTTTCAGCGAATATACTTGGTTCACGCGCATGTCTATATTGAACATTTCGTTTATTCTTTTTCCCAATGGTCTAAACTGGCATAAATGGGTATCGTATACGTAGAGCTGGTGGTCGTATGTGATACACCACACGTTGTTGGTATAGGATGGTTCTATTTTCAGTATACGGTTGGTTGGCAGAATGTCAATATCATCGGGGTTGTCTCTGAAAGTATGAAACTTGTAGCCGTCATAGAACGACAGTCCGTTCCATGTACTGAACCACATGAGGTTGTCTTTACCTTGTTTGAGGTCTGAGATGGTATTGGCAGCGAGTCCGTCTGTGATAGAGAATTTTCTCACATCGCAGTAGGGTACAGCTGCTGTCATGATGGTAGAGAGCAGTCCTAATAGGGTGATATATAATTTTCTTTTCATCATTTTTTATTCGTATACGTTTATTAATCGCAACAAAGGTAGTGAAAATAAATGAGATATCGTAGTTTTAGGTGTATTTTTTTTATGTTATTGCATTAAATTATTCCACTTTTCATGTTATAGGGGTAATATTTGGTTGATTTGCTGGTGGTTCCTTCTTATGTTATGCCTAAAAAAAACTCCCCCGATAAATGAATATCGGGGGAGTAGTAGGGATATGTTGTTTTGAATTTGATTACTTCTGAATCATCTTCTTTCCGTTCTTGATGACTACACCCTTGTAAGCCTTGGTTACCTTCTGGCCTGCGAGGTTGTAAACAGGAGCGTTCTTTGCAGCTTCATCTGTTGTTATGTTAGTGATGCCGGTAGTTGTGCCATTCAGAGAGATGAGAGTGTTGTTTAAATCAAGCTCATAAGTATTACCAAACTTCTTAAGCTTACCATAAACAACAACTACGTCACCCACCTTGATGTCATCTACAGAAGTGAATTTCTTACCCTCGAAAGAAAGACCTCCGTAAACCTTCAATTCATTTTCAGTCTTACCATCGTCAGAAATGTTGTAAGAAAGGCTGCCGTATGTAGCATTTAACTCTTTACTAGCCTGAGATACAGTACCCTTAACATATACCCTTTCGCTCAAGCCTTTACCTGCATCAATCAGTTCCTTAGCCTTAGCAATGGTATAAGCAGTTTCTGCTGTGTTTGTAATGTCTACGATTTCAGGAGCATCGCCTACCTTATAATATGCAATCTTAGAAACCTGAATCAAACCATTACTTGATCCAGCCTGGCAGTCAAAGACAAACTTATAGTAATTGTTTGCAGCAGACTTAGTTGGCTTGAAGATCAAGTCTCCATCTTCAATCTTGGCAGAGATTTCTTCAGTTACATTCTTGCAATCTGCATCAGTTGCTACCTGCAACTTGATAGACTTGATCTTATCTTTAGTAATCTTGTCGATGGTCAAGACAATATTGCTGATTGGCTGATCAATAGCAGGTGAAGTGATGGAAGCTACAGATGCGACTTTCTTTTTTCCGCATTTGATGAATTTCCAACCATTCCACTGGTATGTATTGAAATTCTCAATAGTCCAGACATCTTCTCCAATTGTAGCCTTCCAGGTTTTGTCATAACCGTTTATATCCTTGCCTTCAGTACCTTCGTCAGGGAAAGTCAATACTTTGTAAGGAGTTGTTCCTGCAAACGTAACGCTAGCTACGAACGCCAGAACCAATGATAATGAATAGCGTAAAAATTTGTTCATAACTTAATAATTTTAAAGGTTTAACGTATAATTAATAAACTGTTGAAACTCATTTTGTGAGCGCATTCTAAGAATTTGCTTTGTTATAAAAGCATGTTCTTTGAATAATTACTTATTTATGATGCAAAGATACGAAAAATATCGATACAATGTGTTAAGAAGTTGTTAAATCTTTGATACAGAGAAAGAAATATCATCAAAAAAGGCGGTTGTTTTTGAAAGAATAGGGATTTCCCCCTCAGTTTGTATCCTTTTCCCCTTTGATGCAGACGAAAAATCCACTACCTTTGCATCGAGTTCAAGAAAGAATGCTGTTCTTCGAGAACTCAATAATTAGAAGATATAAGAATATAAATAACTTAACTGATAAATTGATATGAAAAAATATAATCGGATATGGATGTGGATGGCGATAGCTGCAGCATCTTTCTCATTTACCTCATGTGATGATGATTATTGGCATGATGATTATTACTGGTATGATGACTATAATCAGGGTGGCTGGGGATGGAATCAGGGCGACTGGAACAACGGTTCTAACGGCTCTCAGAATGATTACCTGCTGTCGGAAGCTCAGACTCTTACAGGCGACTGGAGAGGCTCTGTGATGCTCTCTGAACTTGCTGAGGACGGCCAGTCTCGCAATAACTACAGTTTCAATGCCGAGATGACGTTCTATCAGGCGGGTGATAAGGTTAATTCGCTCAGTGGTAATGGTGTAGAAGTGGATTATGCCGATGATGGAAGCAATGAAACCCAGACCCTGAAGTTTACCTGGTATATCGATAAGAATGGTGATATTTATATCCGTTATAATGATACGGGTGCTACCTATGTGATGGATGCAGGTGCTAAGCAGTATGGTTTCCATCTGGGTGATGAAAAGGGTCAGGATGTGTTCTATGGTTTTATGATAGGAACAGGTAAGGCTAAGGGCGATGTGATGCAAATTGATTTAGTGCGCTACGATCCGAGTGGAGCCCGTAAGAAGACCCGTTCTGCTGCAACCGATTCCGTAGCTCCTAGCTTCGGTAAGGCTACCGGTAGGGTATTCATGCCACATGCTATCAAGAAGTTGCCGAGAAGATGATGATATAAACCAAGAAATCCGCTCTTTCATTGATTTGAGAGAGCAGATTCTTTGTTTGTATATAGCCTTTTATTTAAAGCCCCAAAGTTTCTTGAGAGCTTCTGCATCTTGGTTTTCTACATCCTTCTCTATTTCATCAGGGAGATTACAGAAGAAGTCGATGCCGGTTTTGTCTTCCAGCGTCTTGATGTTTACGACATATTTGCCGAGCTTATCGCCCTTTTCAAATGCCTTGTTCTCGTGAGGGAACCAGTAGCCGAAAGCGCTGTATGTATACTGGTTGGTGCTCTTGTTTAGCTCCTTTTTCAGTACAGCTACAAAGAAATACTTTGGTATTGGGATATAGCCTGGCTTCTGGGTTTCGCTGGAAGCACCATTCTTCTTCCAGCCCAGGAGATTACTCTCGCTGCCTACCGGGTCAATAGTTCCACCCTTTACGATAAACAGGGTGTCAGAATCAATCTTTGGAGCCTTGGCACGAAGATCTTCCTCCATTTTATACCATGTTCCACGCTGGTTGAAATTGGCATATTGAGGCTGCATGTTGGTCATGAAGAAAGTCTGTTTCTGCTGTGTCAGATTGAGTTTGCGGTCAGCAGAAGGGCAGATATGACCATGGTCAAAGCCTTGAGCTGTAGGAGTAGGGTCTTCTGTAAAATCTGTAATTCCCCATTGTTCTTTCAGATCTGTATCCCATGGATACTGGCGCTCTCCCTTAGCAGGTTTCCATCTGTCAACGTTAGAAGCCGTGTTTCCTGTATGGAAAGTATAGCAGCTCCATCTCTGGCTCTTCATGTTATCATCCCATTCTGTAGAATAGTTCAACATACCTGTTGTATTATCCATGTGAACGATGGCATAGCTGCTGCCATTGTTCTTGAGCTTTGGAAACTCCAGACCGCCGATAGCGTTTTTTACCACTCGTGGCATGTTGGCAGTAGCCACATTCTTGTTTGTATTGTTCTTATCGGTTGATGCACCACCGGTATTGCCACCTGTGCTTCCGCCACCCGTATTACCGCCATTTTCAGGAAAATAGAACTGCAGGGTATCGTCAGTGCCGCAGGCAGAGAACGTCATCGCAGCAACGAGCGCGAAGATAAAAAACTTAGTATGCTTCATAAAATTCTCGATAATGTTTTGAAGTTAAAGATTAAGTACTTTCTATATAATAATGTATGTAGAAATCGATTGCATGAGGATAGAATAGCGAAAAAAAGTGCATTCCTACGTATATGCAACTACGCTGGAATGCACTCAGTATCTTTGCGATAATAAATATATCCTTATAAAAAAGGTATATTATTACTTCTTCAATTTGCCGTAACGGTTCATGAAGCGGTCTACGCGACCCGCTGTATCAACGAGCTTGCTCTTACCTGTGTAGAATGGGTGAGATGTGCTAGAGATTTCAATCTTAACAACTGGATAAGTCTCGCCTTCGAACTCAACAGTGTCGTTAGTCTTGCATGTAGACTGAGAGAGGAACATATCGCCGTTAGACATATCCTTGAATACTACAGGACGATAATTCTCTGGATGAATACCTTTTTTCATTTTTCTTTTTTATTTTTATTGGGTTATTAAAATTAGACGTCATGGGGATGCTTGTTGCATCATTTCGTGTCCCTTATCGGGGCATGCCCATTATAGCCTGTTATCAATTTCAGGCTGCAAAGTTACGCTTTTTTCCTGAAACAACCAAATATTTCTTCTTCTTTTTAAGAAATATTTCAGAATTAGAGGGTTATGGACATAAAAATCCCCATCGCCCGATGAGGGGAGATGGGGAAATAAAACTCTTTATGTGATGCTTAAGGTTTTGTACCATATATCTTGTCGCCAATCTTTGCATAGGTGACGTTCTTGATACCTACCATGCCAAAGTACTTGTCGATGTCTCCATATAAGATAATCTCTTGCTTGAAATTACCAGGGTTTGCACTAAGGTTGACACCATCACGTACGGCACCCTTAGGTAACTGTACAGGTATGCAATTTGATGCATTGCTTTCTGTTGCACTTGCGGCTATTCCTATATTTGTTCCAGATGCACTTTCTGTAGTAAATGTCAAAGTTGTAAAATCTTTGCCTGGAGCACTTCCGATGATGTATGCTTTGATATATACTCCTTTAGTCACTGGGTCAAATCCTTTTGCAATGACTTCTGTAACACTGAAAGGTTTGGCTTCTGTTCCGTTGTTTGCAGAAGGTGTGTCAGGAGTTGTGCTGCCACCATCCTCAATCTTAATGATTGAACTGGTCTTGTCAACCTCCATGATTTCTTTATTATTCTTATCAACGAACTTCATGATCTTACCTAGGATAGTAACCTTCTGACCCACCTTCAAATCTTCCTTAGAAGCGAAGTCTGCGCCGTTCAGTCCCTTACCAGAGTAAACCTGCATGTCCTTGCCCTTGCCATCGTCTGAGATGTAATAGGTGATGCTCTTGTATTGGTCATTATAGAAAGCAACATCTGAGATGATACCTGTCAGGTAAACCTGTGTAGTAGGTGCTGTGCCAGCCTTGATGGCTGCGATAGCTTCTGCCACGTTGTATGGGTCACTGAGAGAACCCTTACCAGTTGCTGGAGTATCAGGAGATGTAGTTCCTGCATTCTCGATAGAGATGATGGTGCTGTTCTTGTCGATTTCATTGACAATAGTGCCATCATTCTTCGTGAATGCCTTGACGATTCCTTTTACTACTACGGTCTGACCAACTTTCAAGTCATCCTTGGAAGAGAAGTTTGCACCATCCTTGCCTTTGCCAGAGTATACTTCGATAACATCTGAAGAGCCCTCGTCTGCGATGTTATATGACAAACTGCTATAGGTTGCGTTGAAGAAAGTTACGGCTGTAATCTTACCCTTTACGCATACAGCTGTAGAAGGTGCTGTACCTGCCTTGATGAGGGCAATGGCTTCTGTTACAGTATATGGATTGCTTTCAGAACCCTTTTGGTTAGGATCTGTGTTTCCTGGACCAGCAGGCTGAGTAGGCAGTGTATAAGGCTCTGGTACGTCCTCACAGCTGCTGAATGTGAAGGCTGCCATAGCCGCCATCAAAACTGAAAATATATACTTTTTCATATTATTGTCTTTTTAAATATTGTTACTATTTTGATAATCAGTAATTACTTGATAGAGATGAGATTGCCACCCTTAATCTCTTTGGTGCCGTTATAATCAAGCAGGGTGCCTGATACAACCACCTTCTTGCCTGGTACAAGGATACCCTTGGTTTCCTCTGTCCACTTTGCACCATCGATGTTGAAGCAACGGAATACCTCGAGAGTCTTGCCTTCTGTATCCTTACCGTCGTCAGAGATAACGAATGTACCGTTACCATACGTGCCTGTATCTACATCTTTCACCTTTACGATGATACCGGTAGCATAAACCTTAGCATCGCCTGCTGTACCGGCATTGATCTTCTCCAGTGCCTGAGCCACAGTGTAAGGCTTCTCCAATGTACCGCCTGTTTCTGATGCCTTCAGGTCATCCGTGCTGCGAAGCACAATCTGCCAGGTGTTATTGTAACGGGTGAAGATACCGGTGATATCGAATACACCCTGTGGAATCACCTCGTTGGCAAACTTAGAATAACCCGAGTTGCGCACTACCAGATTGCTGCTGCTGATCTTCTTGCCTGTTTCTGCATCAATCAGTTCCAGACTCGTATTGGTATCATCTGGCGCCCACACGTTTGTACCGTTAGCTGAAGCAAACTTCACCTTCTTCAGGGTCATCAGCTTGCCCACGTTAGCATCCATATAGGCTGCGTCAGTAAGCTTTGTCAGGTCAAACTCCTCTGGCACTACCGTGCTTGCATCAGCCTCGCCAGGGTTCAGAATCTTGAAGTGCTCGTTCCAGATGGCACGCTCTATCTTGCCCATACCCAGACTTCCATCTGAGAGCTTGGTATTCACACCGCCAATCTGAGGCAACTTCTTGTAACTTCCGATATAGAGACCCTTTAGGTTTACGAGAATCTCCTGGCCAACAGGAAGATACCCCGACAGACCACTTCCGTTGATGGCAATGATGATAGCGCCGGATGCATCCTGTACGCTCACCTGGTTGTAGATATTGCCACTGACATCATTGCCCGTCACTACCGCCTTGATCATCATGTCCTTCTCAATCTGCTTGTAGCCATTGTCGCTGTTGATAACCGTAGCAAACTGGGTCTTCAAATCTGCTATGCTGATCACATTCTTCTCCCTCAGGCTGTTGTTGCCCCATGGAGATGCAGGCACCTTCTCGGTCAGATCTGGGTCAGCATAACCGTCGCCCATACACGACCCCAAAGTCAGTGCCAGGAATGCCAATGCTATGAATTTTATCTTTTTCATTGTTCTTTCTTTTTATTGTTATAGAGAAACGGGATTGCTCCCTGTTCTTTATGTTAAAGAGAAACTGCTCTTTAGAATCTGTAAGATACCTGGAACATGCCGTTGGTACCCCAGGTGTAATACTTCTTAGGATTCTTAGAGAACTGGTAGAGGCGTGGATTCTTCACGTTGCCGTTAGCATCCAGTGTATAGCTTGAACGTGAGTTCTGCTCATATCCGCCTGTTACGATGGTCTGGTTGTTCAGCAGGTTGGTAATCATGAGGTTGAAGTTGAGAGAACCCTTCTTCAGTCTCACGCTCTTGCCTATGCTCAGGTCAACCATCCATCCTCCGTGACCCTTCTCCTGAGCTACAGCATCCTCAGTCCAGCTCATACCGTCGAGTGTAGTAGGAGCAAAGATTTCAGGGAATGCCTTGTGGGCAGCCTGGCGGTTGGTCAGCACCTTCTCATATCTGTAGCTTGGAGAATAAGAGAGGTAGATGCGGTCGTAGTAATTGGCATTGAGGTTGACGAACCATCCGTTTACGTGGGCATCGAGACCGATGCTTCCCACTGTGAGCGGTGTGCCACTCTCGCGCATATTCATCACGTAAGCCTTGTCCTGGTAAACCTCAGCACTCTTTGAGAGCATATATACGGCGTTTACATTGTTGATGTTCTTCGCCTCGCTCATAGCGCCCAGAGTCTTCAGGTCGAGCCATGAAGTGAGCTTGATCTTAGCGCCCACCTCTACACCATAGTATTCTTTCTTCAGTCCGGTCATGCTCACGTAGGTGAATGAATTCTCATCATCGTTGTAGAAGTTCTGCCATTCCGTAACGTTCTCCAGTCGGCTGTAGTAACCGCTCACGTTGGCACTCAGCCATGCGTTGCGATACAGGTAGCTGAATTCAGAGCTGAAGATGCGCTCGTTCTTGAGGTTAGTCACGAAGTCGTTGCTGATTTCCGGTGCGATGAAGGCTGTGTTTGCCATCGGCGCACGCAGCTCGTATCCGGCTCCGATGCTGAAGGCATGACCTCTGCCCATATCCACGTTCAGGCTTCCCTTTATGCCACCGTCCAGGAAGTTGGCTGTGCCGCTCTTGCCCTGGCTGTTGTTCGGTGCCATACCGTTGCGCATGTAGCCGTGGCGGTTCATTCCGGTATATCCGATACGTCCGCTCAGCATCGCCTTCATATTGTAGAATTCGGCTGTATAGGTGCTCCATGCGTTTGCCTTGTTCACGTCGATGCGATAGTCGTAACCGAACTTGTCGCCCTCGTAAACCAGCTTGCCTGTGTTGTTAGGACCGGCTGTGTTCAGGTCGTACTGCACACGTGGGTCGGTCTTAGGATAATCGCCCAGGGCATAGGTGTTGATGTTGTGGAAGATGGCACCGCCCAGCATGTCTTCCAGTGTCTGATAGTGCTGGTTGGTACTCTTTCCGAGCATGATGCCTGTAGCCAGGTTCGATTTCTTGGTCAGCTTGGTGTTCAGCACGGACGAGAGAGTCAGGGTCAGGTTGTCGTTGTGCTTAGCCTGAACATAGTAGAGCAGATCCTGTCCGTTCTTGGCTGCCTGCTGGTTGGCATAGTACAGTCGGTCCCAGTCTATCTGTCGGTTCTGCTTGCTTGCCTGCCAGTAGTTTACGGCGTTGTTCCAGTTTTCCCAGGTATACATGTTGTTGCCGTTCTTGTAGTCGCCCCATACATAGTAGTTGGCAGATGGCATGTTCTTCCAGTAGTCTGGCTGTGGATTCTCTGCGTTGTTGTAGTTGAGCTTGGTGCTCTTGTACATAGAGTATTTTCCGAACACCGATGTGGTGAGCTTCATCTGGTCGTTGATTTCCCAGTCCCATGTTGCGATAGCCGAAGGGGCAAAGTCGTTCACTACGCGTGAGTTTCTCTTGTGTCCGTTCTGGTATCCCCAGTATGGGTTATACTGGTAGTCGTTTGCCAGCCAGTAAGCCTCGTCGGTAGATGCTCCCTGGGTGCTTCTTTCTGTCGGGTTACCCCATGTAGAGAAGCTCAGCGAGTGGCCGTTCATCCACTTCTTCTGTACACCGAAGAAATAGGAGAGGGCGTTGTAGAAGGTTCCCTCTACGTATCCCCGGTTAGCCCAGCGGTAGGTGAGACCGGCTGTGATGGCCCATCCCTTCTCGTTGAAACCGCTGGAATAGGAGTAGAGTCCGCGCAAGGTATAGTTGCGGTTGGCAACACCTACGCTGGCATACTGTCCTTCCTGCATGCTTCCGGCACGGAAATCATAGTTGTTGGAGCCTGCCATGCCGGTCATCGAATAGCCGTTGGCTTCGAAAGGCAGGGCGAAGTCTACATTTCTGGAGAATCGGTTCAAACCGCCGATGTTGGAGAACCGGAACTGTCCGGTCTCCATATCGTTCATGGAAGCACCGTTGATATAGACATCATTGTACTTCTGGTTGAAGGCACGGTAGCGGAAACGTGCTGGCGAGAACAGGTAACCTGCCTGGCTCGCGTATACGTTGCTGGTAGAATTGAGGATGGTGACATTGGATGACATGTCATCGTCCTCGCCCAACTGTGCCTCGGAGAAGGTGAAAGCATTCTCGTCGAGTCCCTGTGCTATGTTCTGGTCAGTCTTTTCGTTCTGAGCCATAGCCAATGAACACGAGAAGAGCGCTAACATTGCTAAGTTTACTTTCTTCTGCATAGTTTATATGTATTAAGTATTAATAAACCGGCAACAGCAGTCTCTTTGAGCAGTGATGATATATGTCCCGTTAGGTCTTGTTTAGGCGATAAGGGGACTTACCATGGTCCCTGGTCTTGTGTCTTCTGTTCCGATTCAATGTGTTTAATGCTGCAAAGTAACAAAAAGTTTTTTGAAAAATGAATTTATTTATGTTAAAAATGTATGAAATCTGAAAATATATTCGTTTTTATGGAGATATTTCCGGTTTTTTAGGTATCTTTGCTGCCTGTTACCTCACCGCGTTAAGGTGAACATATATAATATATAGGTATACTTGAATAATTAATATTAGTATGAGAAAACATTTACTCTTGCTGGCTGCCCTCCTCATGATTGGACTGGGCGCTACGGCACAGAAAAAGAAGTCGCAGACTTCCGGTAACAAGCAGTATCAGGTGTATGCTGTGGGTTTCTATAATCAGGAGAACCTCTTTGATACCTGCCATGATGCCGGTAAGAATGATTACGAGTATCTCCCAGCTAAGGGATGGAATGGTATGAAATATACCAATAAGCTCAAGAATATGTCGCGTGCACTTGCCGACATGGGTACCGATGTGTTGCCTAACGTGGGCTGTGCCTTCATCGGTATGGCTGAGGTTGAGAATGCCAACGTGCTGAAAGATCTCACCGCGCAGCCGCCTCTCAAGGCACGTAACATGCAGTTCTGCCATATCGAGGGTCCCGATAAGCGAGGCATCGATTGTGCGCTGCTTTATAATCCGGCACTCTTCACGGTGAAGAACACCCGATTGGTGCCTTACGTACAGGAACTCGCCAAGGATTCTGCCTACAAGACCCGTGGTTTCCTCACCGTACGTGGTGAGTTGGCGGGCGAGGATGTGGCGGTTATCGTATGCCACTGGCCAAGCCGTTTCTCCGGTTCGTTCTATCGCGAGAGCGGAGCGCGCCAGACTAAGGTGGTAAAAGACAGTCTGCTCCGTCTAAACCCGGCGATGAAAGTGTTCGTGATGGGTGATATGAACGATGATCCTACCAACGCCAGCATGCACAAGGTGCTGAAGGCGAAGGCTGAAATCAGCGAGGTGGGTGCCGATGATATGTACAATCCATGGTACAACATTCTGGCTAAGGAGGGCAAGGGAACCCTGTTCTACAGCGGTTCATGGAATCTCTTCGACCAGATAGTCATCACGCCTAATCTCCTGAACAAGGATAGTAAGCACAAGGACTACAGCTCTTTGAAATTCTGGAAGAACCATATCTTCCGCCGCGATTACCTCATCCAGCAGGAGGGTCAGTACAAGGGTGCTCCTTTGCGTACCAAGGCGGGTGGCAGATGGCTCAATGGCTATAGCGATCACCTGCCGGTAGTGATGTACCTGGTGAAGGAAAAAAAGTAAAGTAAGTGAAGAACGAAGAGTGAAGAGTGAAGAATTCAACAGCTTTGCTAATCATAAAGTTCAAAGCTCAAAGTTCAAAGTTCAATGTTAGAGAATCATCCTTTTGAGCCGTGGCTGCCCGAGAATGCGCGGCTGCTGATGCTCGGCACGTTTCCGCCTGCGGAGAAGCGGTGGTGCATGCCCTGGTATTATCCCAACTTCCAGAATGATATGTGGAGGATATTCGGGATTATCTACTTTCAGGATAAGTTCCATTTCGTGGATGTAGAGAAGAAGACCTACCGCCTCGATGCTATTAAGGAATTTCTCAGGGAGAAGGGCGTCGCCATCTATGATACCGCACAGCAGGTGATACGCACCAGGAATACGGCATCCGACAAGGACCTGCAGATCGTGCAGCCCGCTGATCTCGACGGCATGCTCCGCCAGCTGCCCCATTGCAGGGCGGTGCTCACAGCCGGCCAGCTTGCCACGAAGGTATTTTCAGAACACTTCGGCATCAGGGAAAAGCCTGAGATGGGAGGCTATGCAGAATTCCAGTTCGAGGGTCGCAGACTCCGTCTGTACCGCATGCCCTCCAGTTCCCGTGCCTATCCTATGGCAGTGGAGAAGAAGGCTGAATTCTACCGCAAGATGTTTGATGAAATCTTATAGAAAGAAGAAAGAATATGAAAGATAAAGTGACCGTTATTGGCATTGCGGGAGGTACAGGCTCCGGCAAGACCACTGTGGTGAAGAAACTCGTAGAAGTGCTGCCGCCTCATTATGTGGCTGTGGTGCCCCTCGATTCATATTATAATGATACCTCGCAGATGACCGAGGAAGAACGTCATCAGATCAACTTCGACCACCCGTCGGCATTCGATTGGAAGCTTTTGCACCAGCAGCTCGCTGATCTGCGTGCTGGCAAGGCGATAGAGCAACCCACCTATAGTTATATCAAATGCAACCGTGAACCGGAAACGATTCACGTTGACCCCAAGCCGGTTGTGATCATCGAAGGCATCATGACGCTGGTGGACAAGAAGTTGAGAGACCTGATGGACCTGAAGGTGTTCGTGGATACCGATGCTGATGAGCGCCTGATACGCAACATTCAGCGTGATACCATCGACAGGGGTCGCACCGTATCGATGGTGGTAGACCGATACCTCAAGGTCCTGAAGCCGATGCACGAGCAGTTTATCGAACCCACCAAGCGCTATGCTGACATCATCATTCCGCAAGGTGGCGAAAACCTCAAGGGCATCGGTATCCTCTGCAAGTATGTAGAGGGACTGATAGAGAAATAAAAATATTTTTGCTCAAGCATTGCATTTCTATTGCAAAATAAAGATTTTTAGGAATAGAATAGGGCGGGCTTCTTCGCAAGAAGAGGTCCGCCCGCTTTGTTTTTATCCCAGTCTGGCTTTCTAAGTAGTTCTGTCAGGCTATTCAAGTAGTTCAGTTTACTAACTCAAGTAGTTCGGTTTGCTAACTCAAGTAGTTCTGTCAGCGAATTCAGCCGTCTCAGTTAGCTGATTCAGACGTCTCAATAAGCCTACGGATACGTCTGCGCTAGCCGACGCAGTAATATCCGTATCCCGACGCAGTAATATCTGTAACCCGACGCAGTAATATCCGTACCCCGACACAGTAATATCTGTACCCCGACGCAGTAATATCTGTATCCCGACGCAGTAATATCCGTACCCCGACGCAGTAATATCCGTGAGCCAGCGCAGCACAACGTGTGGTCCGTTTTCGCCAGGTCCCATAACCATATTCTGCAAAGATCTTCTTGCTTTTTGCAAGAAGATAAGCTGAAAAACGTGATAGATGAAGACTATTAGTGATGGATAGCGTGATGGATATTGTAAACATTTTATCCATCCATCACGCTTTCCTAAATAGATAATTCTCTTATTATCAGGTGATTAATATTTTGAGAAGAGAAAAAGTGAGGGATGTGAGGGATAAAACTTAAAAGATTATTCCTCTTCCTCCTTCTCAAAAGCCTCTACGAAAGGCTGGTGGAAACCCTGGAAGATGCGGAGATACTCGGCTCGCACCTCATCACTCTCCTCAAAAAGATTCAACTCGCCACGCTTGTGAGCCTTCAGCATACTGCTGTAACGGCGAATCTTACGCTTGTAGTTCCTTGCCATCAACGCATCTGCCTGAACAGGATTCTGACTGATATACGAAAAGGCACAAAGCTGCTTCATGAACATGTCGAACATCGGATTGTCATGACTCCAGTCGTCCTCACTCAGCCAGAACCACTGGAAATGATACTTCTGCTCCAGTGCCATCAGATGCTGCCCCAGCTCGTCAATCTCCATGCCCTTCTGCATCTGCTCCTCAGCAAAAGCTACCAGAGATGCCGCATCTACATTCAACTCAACCTCGTGAGACAGCGTGGTGCCTTCAATCTGAATGCGCCAACGGTGATTCCTGTTCTTGATGAACGCAGAATTCGTGTTCATCAGCAACTCAGAAAGTTTGCCCTCGGTAGGAATCTGATCTACTACCGAAAGACGGTCGCGCTGGTTGCGAACCACCAGCTGATGGTCCTCATGGCGCAATACACACATGTAAACCAGCCTGTTGCTGTCGAGCTGAAGGGTGAAACGGTCGTTGCTGTCATCGCCCACAAATTCGTAGGTGTAGTCATCTACCTTATCCTGCGGAATGCTCAGTTCGCCATGCACCTTGTTGCCCTCGGCATCGTAGAGCGAGAAACCGATGTACGGAATCTGAAGACGGAGGACCACCGGATTGCCCCCATCCTCTGGAATCAGGGTAACAGCCAGTCCGTCATCACCGAAATCATCCTTGCGGCATACGAATCCGTCATCCGTCTTCTCAGCCTTCTCCACCTTCACCTCGCCGTGGTGCCACCAGAAATCGAAGGTGATGGTCTGGTCGTCCTCAGCGGCTACACGGATGAAATCCTCGATGTCCTGACCCAGGTAAATCACCTTGGCAGGCTCAATCTCCTCATCGTCATCGCCCAGCGCTCGCACCCACATCTCGCCCGGAACAGGATCATCTTCCCATTCGGCATCAGCAGGGGCTGCAGTAGATTTGAAAACGAGGAAAACCATTCTTTCTTCTTCCCTCGTGCCATCTTCGCGGCACGTGAAGCACTTCGCTTCCTTAGGGATGAAGAATGGGGTTAACAGGTACGGGTTTTTGCATAATGCGGTATACTCAACCTCGGTCCAGGCCGGGAGAGCGTGTGTATTTGTCTTGTCTGTCATATTCTCTTGTTGCATATAATTCTTGAGTTGGTCCTATTTCTTTTCATCATCCGGCGTGTGTGGCAGGACGAGGGGGATGTTGATCCCAAAAAACGGTTGCAAAGGTAATGCAAAATCGAGACACTACAAAATATATCACCTATTTTTTTAATTATTTTACGATTCAATATTTGGTGCTTCCAAAAAATAGTTGTAGTTTTGCATCTGAAATAATGAATAGAAAGATGAAAGTCAAGACAATACTCATACTGGCGCTAGCCGCCACAACCCTCGCAGCATGTCACAGGGGAAAGAAACCACCACGTATGGACAATTCGAAACTCGCCATCAGCCTCTCGAAACCGGCTAAGGGCGACAGGGCTATCTACGGACTTGCCTGCCTGGGCTGCTCGGATACCGCGCTGGTGCTGCTGCCCAACGGAGGTGGCGACCCCGTAAGATACAACATTCTGGAGGCCACACGCAACCATCAGGTGTTCGGAGATATAGAGGTGGGCGACTGGGTTTGCGTGATGCCATGCGAGGAGAAGGATGAGAAGAACCGCGCCGACATGGTGATAGATCTGGACCAGCTGAAGGCCACCTGGACCTATCCGGTGATGCCGAAGCTGCGCGATGTATCGCATCTGAGCAAGCACCAGCAGGCGAGAATCCTTGCCAATATGCCCGACAGCATCGTAGAAACCTATATGGTGCCGCGCCAGTATGGCTTCACCCTGAAGCGCATGAGCGAGGCGATGGCCGTGGGCAGGGTGATGATAAACAAAGATGTGGACGACGACAGCCCCGTAGAATATCCTGATGTGCCTCATTATACGGAATGGCATGCCTATAACGGCAAGCTGATTCTGGTGCAGGGCCACCGCGAGCTGGATGGCGTGGTAATCAATGAGAAAACGAAGCGCGATACCTTCACCTTTGTATATATGAAGGGCGACAGTCTGGCTCTCTCTGATCGTGAGGGCCGCATCCAGGGCTTCCACCGCTCGCTCGATGCGATGAAAGCCAACGCCAAGGCCCATGCTGCAGCCGAGAAGCTGAACAGCAAGATGAAGAAGGAAATATTGAAGTAAATTACATAATAAATATAAAAAAAGAGGCGAATAGGACGATTTCTCGATTTTTTTGTCTAATTTTGCACCTTGGAATTTAATTCATACATCGAATATAAAGAAAAAGAACAAGAATAATGAAGAAGAAAATTCAGTTCAGTCTCGTTTATCGAGACATGTGGCAGAGCTCTGGTAAGTTCCAGCCACGCAAGGATCAGTTGGCTAAAATTGCCCCAGTTATCATTGAAATGGGATGCTTTAGCCGTGTAGAGACTAACGGCGGTGCCTTCGAACAGGTTAACCTCCTGGCAGGTGAAAACCCTAACGATGCCGTACGCGCATTCTGCAAACCTTTCAACGAGGTGGGTATCAAGACTCACATGCTCGACCGCGGATTGAACGCTCTTCGTATGTATCCGGTGCCTGACGACGTGCGCGCCCTTATGTATAAGGTAAAGGCTAAGCAGGGTACCAACATCACACGTATCTTCGACGGACTGAACGATGTGCGCAACATCATTCCTTCTATCAAGTGGGCCAAGGAGGGCGGTATGACTCCACAGTGTGCACTCTGTATCACCAACTCTCCTGTTCATACCCTGGAATATTACATGAACATTGCCGACCAGCTCATCGCTGCCGGTGCAGAGGAAATCTGCTTGAAGGATATGGCAGGTATCGGCCAGCCAGCATTCCTCGGCAAGCTCACCAAGATGATCAAGGACAAGTATCCACAGATCATCATCCAGTATCATGGCCATTCTGGTCCTGGTCTCTCTATGGCTTCTATCCTCGAGGTATGCAACAATGGTGCCGACATCATCGATACAGCCATCGAGCCACTGGCATGGGGTAAGGTTCACCCAGACGTAATCTCAGTTATCAGCATGCTGAAGAACGAGGGCTTCGAGGTGCCTGAAATCAACATGAGCGCTTATATGAAGGCTCGTGCCATGACTCAGGAGTTCATCGACGAGTGGCTCGGCTACTTCATCAACCCAGGTAACAAGATCATGTCTTCACTCCTGCTCGGCTGCGGTCTCCCAGGCGGTATGATGGGTAGTATGATGGCAGATCTCGGCGGTATGCGTCAGACCATCAACAACATCCGCAAGAAGAAGGGTGAGGAAGAGTTGTCTATGGACGACCTGCTCATCAAGCTCTTCGACGAGGTAGAGTATGTATGGCCACGCGTAGGTTATCCTCCATTGGTAACCCCATTCAGCCAGTATGTAAAGAACATCTCACTGATGAACCTCCTCACCATGGAGCAGGGCAAGGGCCGCTTCGTCATGATGGACGATTCTATGTGGGGTATGATTCTCGGCAAGAGCGGTAAGATTCCTGGAACTATTGACCCAGAACTCGTAGAGCTCGCCAAGAAGCAGGGCCGCGAGTTTACCGACGTAGATGCACACACATTGCTCACCAACGCCCTCGACGACTTCAAGAAGGAAATGGACGAGAACGGCTGGGATTACGGTCAGGACGACGAGGAACTCTTCGAGCTCGCCATGCACCCAGAGCAGTATCGCAACTACAAGAGCGGACAGGCAAAGAAGAACTTCCTGGCCGACCTTCAGAAGGCAAAGGATGCCAAGCTCGGTACAACCCTTACACCTGCACAGCTTGCAGAGTTCAAGCATGCCAAGGCAGATGCCATCGTGGCACCAGTAGCCGGTCAGATCTTCTGGGAATTCCAGGGCGAAGGCGAGTGCCAGCCAGCTGTAGAGCCATACATCGGCAAGGAATATAATGAAGGTGATGCCTTCTGCTATATCCAGGCTCCTTGGGGCGAGTTTGAAACTATCCCGGCAGCATTGGGCGGCAAGCTCGTAGAAATCAATGCCAAGCAGGGCAGCAAGGTGCGCAAGGGCGATGTTATTGCTTACATCGAGCGAGAGGCTGAATAATGTTAAATGTTGAATGTTGAATGTTGAGTTGTCCCTTTCTGCAAAACAGCAAGGACACTTACGGCGCAAGCCCCATAATTCAACATTCAACATTCAACATTCAACATTTAATATAAAAACGATGAATTATCAAGCAATTATTGATAAGTATTATCCTGAGGATAATGAGCTTCGGCATATCCTCATTACACATAGCCAATCTGTAGCGCGAAAAGCGCTACAGATTGTTTCGTATCATCCCGAATTGCAACTCGATGCCCAGTTTATCGAAGAAGCAGCTATGCTCCACGACCTCGGCATCTTCATGACCGATGCCCCAGGCATACAGTGTTTCGGCTCGCAGCCCTACATCTGCCATGGACGACTGGGAGCAGAAATCCTGCGCAAGGAAGGATATGAGCGACATGCCCGCGTATGTGAGCGCCATACCGGTGCAGGCATCACAGAGGCACAGATCATAGCACAGAACCTGCCCCTGCCACATCAGGATTTCCTGCCGGAAACCATGGAGGAGAAGGTGATTTGCTACGCTGATAAATTCTTCAGCAAAACTCACCTCGACCAGGAAAAAACGATTGAGAAAGCAGAAAAAAGTCTCATGAAGTTCGGCGAGGAAGGAGTAAAACGCTTCCAGCAATGGGAACGCATGTTTGAATAGAATTCTAATTTATTGAATGAGAAAACAATCGACGATAGCTATGCTGCTGCTCGCTACCATCTCCTGTATGATGGTGGCTAATCCGGGTATGCCCGATTCGAAAAAGAAAAAGAAGAAGGAGAAGACGGAAACCGTGGACAGCGTGGGAGACAGTGTGTTCGTAGACTCGCTGGGCAACGAAATAAAGCCCAAATTGAAACAGGCTGACGACACCATGCAGATGGATTCGCTGCAGAAAGCTATATGGAAACATAATAAAGTGGTGGATGACAGTATTCGCCTCGACAGTATCGCCAGAAAGAAACAGGGTGGAGTAGACGCACCGGTTAACTATCAGGCGGACGACTCTCTCGTATACGATGCCAAGAACAAGGTGGCATATCTCTACGGAAACTCCAATGTGAAGTATACCAACATGGACCTCAGTTCCGACCGCATCTCCATGGATATGGACAAGAGCAACGTGAAGGCGATGGGTACACCCGACAGTACGGCGGAGGGAGGCATCAAGGGCAAACCTGTCTTCAAGATGGGTAGCGATACCTATGATACCGACACCATCAAATTCAACTTCAAGAGCAAGAAGGCCCTTATTAATAATGTATATACAGAACAGCAAGACGGATTCCTGACCGGTATGAAGTCGAAACGCGACTCATCGGGAGTCATCTATCTGCAGCACGGAAGGTATACCACCTGCGATGATCCGCATCCCGACTTCTACATTTCGCTCTCCCGAGCCAAGGTAAGGCCGGGCAAGGATGTGGTATTCGGACCAGCCTATCTCGTGGTGTGCGATGTGCCTATGCCGCTTGCCATCCCTTACGGCTTCTTCCCGTTCACCAAGAGCTACAGCAGCGGTTTCATCATGCCAACCTACGGCGATGAAACGGCACGAGGATTCTATCTCAGAGATGGCGGATATTATTTCGCCATGAGTGATAAATGGGACCTGAAGCTGCTGGGCGAGATTTATACCAAGGGATCGTGGGGACTCTCGGCAGCCAGCAACTACCGAAAGAGATACAAATACTCGGGTTCCTTCTTCTTCAGTTACCAGGATACGAAGAACGGCGACAAGGGAATGCCAGACTTTACCGAGCAGGAGAGCTTCAAACTGCAATGGAGCCACCGCCAGGATAGCAAGGCAAACCCGTACAGTTCGCTTTCGGCAAGTGTGAACTTCGCCACATCGAGCTACGAACGCAACAACCTCAATTCGCTCTACAATCCGCAGACGATGACGCAGAGTACGCGAACCTCATCTGTCAACTGGAGCACCTCGTTCTCACGCATCGGTATGACGCTCAGTTCCACCGCCAACCTCTCGCAGAACATGCGCGATTCATCCATCGCCATGACGCTGCCCGACCTCAACATCAGCATCTCCCGCTTCTATCCGTTCAGAAGAAAAAAGATGGTGGGCGATGAGAAATGGTACGAGAAGATAGCCATGAGCTATACGGGACACATCTCTAACAGCATCAATACCAAAGAGGATAAGCTGATGCACAGTTCGCTCATCAAGGACTGGAGAAACGGATGGCAGCACCAGATACCGGTGAGCGCTACATTCACGCTCTTCAAATATCTCAACGTGAACCCATCGTTCAATTTCACCGACCGTATGTATACCAACAAGGTGGAGAGATCATGGGATGAAGCCAGCCAAACGGAGAAATGTGATACCATCTACGGTTTCAACAACGTGTATAACTGGAACATGAGCGTAGGTCTCTCTACCAAACTCTATGGTTTCTACATACCAAGCCGCAAGCTCTTCGGAGATAAGATACAGGCTGTGCGCCACGTGTTTACGCCTACGGTGAGCTTCAGCTATGCCCCAGACTTCGGAGCTTCACGCTACGGCTACTGGGACACCTACCAGAAGACCGATGCCGACGGAAACGTATCGCTGGTGAGCTACTCGAAGTATGCCAATGCCCTCTATGGTGCACCGGGAAAGGGTAAGAGTGGTAATATCTCGTTTACCCTGGGCAACAACATCGAGATGAAGGTGAAGAGCGATAAGGACTCTACCGGATACAAGAAAATCAGTATCATCGATGCGTTCGACATCAACATGAGTTACAATACTGCAGCCAAGGTTCGCCCTTGGAGCGATATGAACATCAACCTCAGACTGAAGTGGTGGAAGAACTATACCTTCAACATGAACGCTGTGTTTGCCACCTATGCCTACGAGCTGGATGACCAGAACAATGTTTATGTAGGCACCCATACGGAGTGGGGCAAGGGCAGGTTCGGCCGATTCCAGGGTATGTCGCAGAACTTCTCGTTCACACTGAACCCGGAGAAGCTGAAGAAACTCTTTGGCGGGGGCGATGATGAGGACGACAAGAACAGCAAGCGCAATGATGACGACGATGATGAAGGTATGGATACCGACATCGAGAGCAACGTAGACGACAGCATAGAGAAGGGTAAGACGGCTGCCAAGAAGGGCGGCAAGGCTGAAACGGATTCAGATGGTTATATGGCGTTCAAGATGCCATGGTCGCTGACCTTCGGTTACGGTGTAACGATGCGCGAGGATACCCGAAGAGAGAAGTTCAATGAGAAGACGATGCGTTATGCATATAAGTTTACCCAGACTCTGAACATGAGTGGTAACGTAAGAATCAGTGATGGCTGGAACATCAGTTTCTCGTCCGGTTATGATTTTGACAACCACAAGATCAGTATGACCACTGCCAGTCTGGCTCGTGATCTTCACTGTTTCAACATGAGCTGTTCTGTGGTTCTCGCTCCGTATACGAGCTACAACTTCACCTTCCGTTGTAACGCAGCCACCCTGACAGATGCGCTGAAATACGACAAGAGAAGCGGTTATTCCAACGCTGTACAATGGTACTAGATGATAGTTTATAGTTGAAAGTTTATAGTTAATAGAGCTTTTCAGCTTATAGATAAAACAAAAAAAAACAGGCAAGTGATTTTGCCTGTTTTTTTTGTTTTTACCTTTTTACCCTTTTACTTTTTTACCTTTAAAAGCCTTTTCTTCGCCTCCGGGTGCTCTGGGTAAAGGGTGAGGGCCTTGCGGTAATTCATGATGGCAGCCTCTTTCATGCCTTCTTTTTCGCACTCCTTCCCCATAATCACATACTCCGTGGCAAGGCGCTTGAGGAACTTCTGCTGCTTCTCCTTCTCTTCATCCTTCTTTCTTATTTCTTCACGCAACCGCTCGTTCTCTGCCTGAAGCTCGTTCACCCTGTTCAGCTTTTTGCGGATGAAACGCTTGGCAAGTGGCTGCTCGATGTCATATCGGCTGTGGATGGCAAGGAAGAAGTTGTCGAGAGCCGATTGCATATCGCCCCTGTCGAACGCCTTCACGGCATCATGATACTGCTTGTCGGCCTTACTCTGGGTAAGCGCAGTGTTGATGGTGCTCTGGTCGTTGTAATGACGGGCAAACTGCTTGACATCATTGCGCACGAAAACATCACTCTGACGTAACGGCTCCTGAAGACTGATGCCCTCGAGACTGGTGCAGCGGGACAAGGCAACATACGTCTGTCCGCCCGCAAAGACACCACCCGTGAAATCAATCTTCACCTGGTTGAAGGTGAGGCCCTGGCTCTTATGAACCGTTATTGCCCAAGCCAGACGGATGGGGTACTGCTCATATCTGCCAATCTCTTCCTCCTCAATCTTCTTTTCAATCTCATTGAAATGGTATCTCATGTTGCTCCATGCCGCAGGCTCCACCATCACATCCTTGCCTTCCTCGGTGCGCACATAAATCTTGGCATCCTCATCCTCATCAAAACCGATGATGGTGCCCAGCGTACCATTCACCCACTGATGCTCGATATCATTCTTGATGAAGATAACCTGAGCCCCCGTCTTGAGGTAAAGCTCGATAGGGGTAGGGAGGCTGCTCTCCGGAAACTCGCCCTGTATGTGGCCACGGAAGAGGCAAGGCTCTCCCGGAAGACGCTGGAGCTGGCTGTCGTTGATGTAATCTACCGTATCGCGGCGTGTAGAGAGGGTGATGGCAAGTTTGGAATCACCTTCATCGAGCCTGGCTCCCACGCGCTGGTTGAGGCGCTGGAGATCCTGCATGGGCACCTGAGACGTGCGGATATGGTCGAGGATGCTGATGAAAACGGGATCGCTCTGACGGTATACCTTCTTGAGTTCGATGCTCACGAGCTTGAAGTATTCGAACACCTTGGCATCGAAGAAGAAACTGCTGCGGTAGAAGGGACTGAGCAGACGGCGGTCGTCCTCTCTTACCACAGGCTCCAACTGGAAGATATCGCCTACCAGAAGCAACTGCTTGCCCCCGAAAGGCTCTCGCATGTTGCGGCAATATACCCGCAATACCTTGTCCAGGAAATCGATGATGTCGGCACGAACCATACTGATCTCATCGATGATGATGAGCTCTACTTCGCGGATAATCTTTATCTTCTCTGAATTATACTTCAGGGTGTTGCGGATGTTGCGGACGGAATACATGCTGTCGTTGGGCAGCAGCGGGTGGAAAGGAAGCTTGAAAAAGCTGTGGAGCGTGCTCCCTCCGGCGTTGATGGCCGCAATGCCTGTTGGGGCAAGAATGATATGTTTCTTCTTGGTATTGGCAGCTATATAACGTAAAAAAGTAGATTTACCCGTCCCCGCCTTTCCGGTAAGGAAAAGCGAACGACGGGTAAACTGTATGATTTGGAGTGCATTCTGCAACTCCGGGTTGTCGAGATCAATCATTGTATTTAATTTATAGTTTATAATTTATAGTTTATAGCATGAACCGCTTTAAATCGCCTTCTTGCAAAACGGCGTAGCCGCTATAAACTATAAATTATTAACTAAATTTAAAGATCATCGAAGTTGATAGGCTGCTCGGTTGGCTTGGCCTTCTTCTTCTCTTTCTTTTCTTCTGTAGTGGCTGTACCGGTGGCAGATTCGCCTTCAGCCTTCTTGGCAGGAACCTCGCGGATAACAGGGTTGCCTTCGTCATCGAGGACTATCTCCTCCTGGAAGGCGGTACTGTCTACTTTGGTGGTATCTACCTTTGGCTTTGGTGCGTAGCTTGCACAGATGTACATATCACGGGTGATATCGCTGTCCTGTGGCTTATCGAACTTGCCGTGATACTGCTGGAAGGCTGGGTCGCCAAAGACACTCTGGAGGAAGTAACCGCACACAGGAAGAGCGGTTCTGGATCCCTGACCCAAGGCTCCGGTGCGGAAGTGGAGACAGCGGTATTCGCCTCCTACCCAGGCTCCAACTACGAGCTTAGGGCTCACACACATGAACCAGGCATCGGAGTGGTTGTTGGTGGTACCTGTCTTGCCACCGAACTCTGTATCACGGTAATTGCCTACATAGCCCCAGAGACTCTGGGATGTACCTCCCGGCTCCTTCATACCGCCCTGTAAGAGCTGCTGCATGAGGAAGGCACTCTTGTAAGGTATCACCTGCTCGGAATCGGTAGGACCCTCGTAAACCACCTTACCGTCGTGGTCTACAATCTTGGTAACCAATACCGGGTCGTGGTGCTTGCCATTGTTGGCAATGGTGCTGTAGGCGCATGCCATCTCGAGGAGGTTGACATCGCTGGAACCGAGGGCGAGAGAAGGGGTGTCATCCAGCGGACTGTTGATACCCATCTTCTTGGCAGTCTCGATGATGCGCTTGATGCCCATCTCCTGTCCTAATCTTACAGCCACAGAGTTGATACTCTTGGCAAAGGCACTCTTCAATGGGATGCTGTCGCCCGAGAACGAACCGTTGGCATTGGATGGACGCCAGATGGTCATTTCGTGCTTCTTCTTATCGTATACCTCCATAGAGATATATTCGTCGCGACGCTTGTCACAAGGGGTTAAACCCTGATTCATTGCCTCGGTATAAACAAAGAGCTTGAAGGTAGAACCAGGCTGGCGCTCGGCTGTTACCTTGTCATACTTCCAGTGGTCGAAGTCGATATCGCCCACCCATGCCTTTACTGCTCCGGTCTGTGGCTCCATGGCTACAAAGGCGCAGTGCATGAAGGTGGTCATATACTTGATGGAGTCTTCTGATGTCATGTTAATCGTGATGCTGCCCTTGTCATAATCGAATACCTTAACCGGGTGAACCCACTCCTTATAGTAATAGTTTACTGAGTCGGGATTGTTAGGGAAGCGGGCTATCAATGCCTTGTAGAATGGCTGGCGCTCGGCGATGCCCTGGATGAAGTTTGGTATCACGTTGTGGTTCTCATCCTGCCAAGGATCCTGACCCATCCAGTTGCCTTTGCCTACCTGGGTACGGCGGATGTTCCAGTGGTTGTTGAAGTTCTGCTGTACCTGTTTCATCTGCTTGCGGGCCGCATCTTCTGCATACTTCTGCATGCGGGTATCGATGGTGGTATAAATCTTCAAACCGCTGGTATAGAGGTCGTAACCTTCGTCTTTACACCAGTCTTTCAGGTAGTTAGCTACTGCCTCACGGAAGTATTTAGCCTGTCCGTCGTAGTTTTCTTCTACCTTGAAATCGAGCTTAATAGGCTCATCTTTCAGTTCATTGTATCTGTCTTTTGAAAGATCACCATGTGTCACCATATTATATAATACGGTGTTGCGGCGTGCAAGACTGTTCTCCGGGTTGGTGCGTGGGTTGTAGTAGGTGGTAGCCTTGAGCATGCCTACGAGCACAGCAGCCTGGTCGGTGGTCAACTCCTTAGGGGTGGTGTTGAAGTAGGTCTTCGCAGCGGTTTTGATACCATAGGAATTGCTACCGAAATCAACCGTGTTGGCATACATGGTGATGATTTCCTTCTTGCTGAACACCGTTTCGAGTTTTACTGCGATGATCCACTCCTTGCTCTTGATGATGAGCAGGCGGAGTACAGGAATCTTACCCAGCAAACCGGTAGAATATTGCGAACGTACACGGAACATGTTCTTCGCCAGCTGCTGTGTGATGGTAGAAGCACCGCGCCCGTTATGATGGAAGAGTGCATCCTTGGCAGCAGCAAACACACCGATAGGGTCGATACCGATATGCTTGTAGAATCGTTCATCCTCGGTATCTACCAGTGCCTTGAAGAAATCAGGTGTTACCTCATCATATTCTACTGGAGTACGATTTTCGTTGAAATACTTGCCGATGAGTTTTCCATCAGCCGAATAGATTTCAGAGGCCTCAGAGGTCTGGGGATCCAGAATGCCTGAGAAATAGCCAGGCGACTTGCCGAAGAGCCATAAGAAGTTGATATCTACTGCGCCCAGATACAAGATGAAGGCGACTATACAGCTAGCCAAGGCAACGAGGGTCTTGGTATACCACGCCTTGCCCTGATACAATCCCTTGTACCAAGGCCAGAATGTGCGAAATTTTTGCCATAACCAGGCAAAGAGAGACTTAATTTTATTCATATATGATGATATAATGATTTCGTTGTTTTATTCTTCGTTCTTCACTTCCTCTACATCCACATAAATCTCCTTTGAATCCTGTTTCTGTTGTTGGTTATTCAGCCAGATTCTCTTGTTGTTGGAGACTTTAAAGGCGTTGAGAAGCTCTACTACTCCATAGATGAGCATACCCCAACCGATGATGAAAAGAGGAGCAGAGGCGATGGCTGAAGGTTTGATGATGGCGAGTAGACCCAGCAGAAGAAGGGCTGAAGGGAAGAGCCAGAAGAGAATGCCTACGCGTCCCATCTTAGCTGCTGAAGCCAGGTTGACAAACTGGGTCAGAGCACCCAGAATCAGAATGAATGCCAGGATGAACATCAGCCAGGCGATAAACACCTGAGGCATCAGGGCAAGCAGCAATCCCAGGATAAGACTGCCTACGCTCACAAGCGGGAATCTAGGCATCATGCCCATGATAGGCTTACCATTGGAATCAGACAGAATCTGGCCCTGCATCTTCTCTGCATTGCGCTTGGCTGCCCAATAACTGGCAAGGGAGATGACACCTGAAAGGAAAAACAAAACACCGATGGCGATGGTTATCCAGGTGACAGTCTGCTCACGATATTGGATGAGCAGGACTCCTACGATGATGGCGCATACTGCGCGGAATATTGAACTGTGTATTACCTTCATACTAAAACTGATTTTGTTATTTCGGGGCAAAGTTACGAAAGAAATCCGAAACTAGCAAGAAGTTTTTTATATAAACTTAAATTATTGCTATATTTAACGCAAATTATTGCTATATTTAACGCAAATTATTTGTTGGTCTCGATAGAAAGCCGTAATTTTGTAAGCAAAATCAGAATCATGATGTCTTGGAAAGAGACTTAGTGAAAGTAAAAACTAGGTCTGGAGTATAGACTTAGGAAAAGTAAAAACTCATTTTTGATATAGACGGAAAAAGTAAAGACAATGACAAAATTATATTTGGTGCGCCATGGTGAAACGGTGGATAACAAGGCGCAAATTATGCAGGGACAAACACCGGGAAAACTCAATATGAAAGGTATTGAGCAGGCTGAGGAAGTGGCCAGGAAAATGGTCGGTACGCCTATCGATGTCTTCGTATCGAGCGATCTCTATCGCAGTATACAGACCTGTGAAATTATCGCCGGCTCGCATCCCGTTGTCACCACTCCCTTGCTCAGAGAGCGCGATTGGGGCGATTTTACGGGTAAATTCATCCCTGACCTGCCGAAGGACCCAAAGGATTGGCCGGACAACATAGAGACGCTCGAAAAGATGAAATCAAGAGCCCAGAATTTCCTTACCTGGCTCAAGGTTACTTATCCTGACCAGACCGTTCTTGCTGTTGGACATGGTATCATCAACAAAGCTATCCAGAGCGTTTATTATAAACGCCCGATGAACCAGATTGAGAAAATGGCGAATGCTGAGGTGAGAGTTCTGATACTTTAAGATAGAAGAACCCTCAAAAAAACAAAAACTAATCATAAAGTTCAAAGTATCAAAGAATATGAATAAAATTGCTCTTATTACAGGCGCAACAAGCGGTATAGGCGAAGGTTGTGCACGTCGTTTTGCCCGTGGCGGCTATAACCTGATTCTTACAGGTAGAAATACGGGAAAGTTGGAAATCCTGAAGAAAGAACTCGAGGCAGAGGGCGTTGAGGTGCTTGCCTTGGCTTTCGATGTGCGTAACCGTGAAGCTGCCAAGAAAGCGGTGGATTACATCCCTGAGGAGTGGCGCAATGTGGATGTGCTTATCAATAATGCAGGACTCGCACGTGGATTAGAACCTGAATATGAGGGCGATTTTGAGGATTGGGATCAGATGATTGATACCAATATCAAGGGACTCTTAACCATGACTCGCCTGATTGTACCTGGTATGGTGGAGCGTAATCATGGTCATGTAATCAATATAGGTAGTGTGGCGGGTGATGCTGCTTATGCGGGAGGTAATGTATATTGTGCTACCAAAGCGGCTGTAAAGGCTATTACAGACGGCTTGCGCATTGATGTGGCACATACGAAAGTGCGTGTTACTAATGTGAAACCGGGTTTGGTTGAAACAAACTTCTCTAACATCCGTTTTCATGGTGACCAGAACCGCGCAGACAACGTTTACCGCGGCATAGAGCCTCTGAACGGCGATGACGTGGCTGATGTAGCCTTCTATGCTGCAAGTGCTCCAGAACATGTGCAAATAGCAGAGGTGCTGGTGCTTGCTACACATCAGGCTAACGGAACCGTGATACACAGAAACTGATGTTAATGTATAATGTATAATGAATAATGTATAATTGATAGCAGGATTGCCTGTAAATTATACATTATACATTATTAATTATATTATGATGTGGCAAAGCTGATTGATATCAGATTCGAATGTATCGCGATTGATTGCTTTTGCCCGCATTCCAGACTTGTAGTTATAGATGGTCTGGGTGGAGTAATGCAGTAGGGTGGCAATCTCCTGGCTGTCGGTTACACCCAGTCGCATCAGGGCAAAAATGCGAATCTCCGTGGTCAGCTCGTGCGTAGTAGGAACCTCCAACTGGCATTCTGGCAGCAGGAGCTTGTTCAACTCAGTAACGAAACCCGGATACAATTCCATGAATGCCTTGTCGAACCGGTTGTAGAACATCTGCGATTCCTCTTCTTCCAATTTATAGGTGTTGAGACTCTTCAGCAAATCGGCAGTCTGGTTTGCCTTGATTTTTCGGCTTACCAGTTTGCGATAATCTGATAACTTGCTGATATAAGCCGCACTGATGTCCATAAAGAGGCGCATGTAGGTCTCTCGCTTGATATTGGTCTCAATCAGCTGCTGGTTCAGTTCGGTGAGCTGTGCATTCATCTCTTTCTGCTTCTCGTTCTGTTCTTCAATCTCAGCCTTGTTTTTCTTCAGCCTGTTCTTCTGTCGGTTATTGACGAATGAGAGGATGAGGATGATGACCAGTGCTATGCTTACACCAATGAACCCCCAAAGAAAGCGGGTACGAGAGCGCTCGGCAGCCTGCTGGTTAGCTGAAGCGATGACTGGAAGACTGTAGGAAATCTCCATCATGCGCAGTTGGTTGTTGAAGAACTGTGCATCTTCCATCGTGTGCTGGATATATTTGGCAGCTCTCTTACTGTTGCTCGCATCCTTTTTAAAGATGTAGTAGGCTAGCTTTTGAAGCGCAATAGTTTCTTTGAGCTGACACAATTCATCGCTCACGGATGCCTCTACAAGATATTCCTCGTAAAGGTCGAATTTGCCTATATGTTTGTAATATCTGGCTATGCCATAAGCCGACATGGCATGTATGCGGGATTTGGCTGGCGTCATCTTCAGTGCCTTCAGATAATAGTTGAGCGACTCCTTGCTGGTAGGGTTGTCGAGATAGGCGTATTCACCCATGAGATACTGATAGAAGACGTTATGCTTATTGTTTTCGTTGAAACTCTGTATCAGAAGGGTCATATAATGTTTCTTCTGGGCACGGAACTCTTCGGCGTAATCTGAGTTCTTGGCGTATGATTCCCAATAGTTGTAGAGCCAGGCGTATGTGAAATAATAGTATTGCTTCAGCTGGTATGGCATCTCATCAGGATTGAGCGATTGGAGTAAGCTTTCTGCTTTGCCATAAAATCCCCTTACCGAGAGTATGGACGCCCAGTTTATCTGGTTACGTAATATATAATAGGTGTTATGACATTTTTCTGCCAATTCAAGCCCCTGTTTCATATATGCGTATGCTGAGTCGTAGCGATAAGCACTATAAGCATGATATATGCTGTCCAGAAACTGTAGCCGGGTTTGGGCGTCTTCAGCTTCATAAGCTTGCTGCTTCAGATGTTTCAATTCCTTTTCCTTGATTCCCTGATAATATTGGTCGTTTTCAATCATCTTGTCAATACGATCCAATAAAGTCTTCTCGTCCGTTTTGCCTTGAGCAGCCAATGGCATAGTAAGCAAAAGAAGTAAATATATAAGTAGTTTCATCTTTAATGTTTCTTTATAATTATAACAAAATCGTCTTTTAAATGTTATTTTCGTCCTTTTGTCCGTTTTGTGGTGCAAAGATACAAATTTCCTTTCTTATAATACCATTTACTTTAGACAAAAATAGTTAATGTGTTAAAACGTCTGATTCTTAATGAGTTATCTATTTCTTTGGCAGACTGATTTTTTACTAAAATACTACTTAGGTATACAACTTTGAAAAAAATGATATAATTTTGCAACCGAAATCAGAAAACAGTAGTTTTTATGGTTTAATTACCACTTCAAGTCTTCTAAAAGTATTTAATGATAAAGAAAATTCCTTTTGTTGATTTAGTATGTTGATTTAAATAGGAAAACAGGTTTAGTTTATATTAGGGAAAAAGGATTGGTAATAGACTAGGCTACTTGATGATTCAAGTTTGCCCTTAAAGGCAAAGCTTATCTATTATGTTTTAGGGAAAACCGCCATGCTTTTGTGAAAAAGTGTGGCGGTCTTTGTTTAATATATGTTAGTTTCTTCTCTTTTTCTTTTCTTTTCTTTGGTCAACTCAAAATATTTTTTTACCTTTGCCACATATTATATTGAATAAAATATTAAAACAATGAATATATTAGTAACAGGCGCTAATGGTCAATTGGGACATGAAATGCAAAACTGTGCCCAAAAAAGCAATCACAAGTTTGTCTTCACCGATGTGGCTGAAGGCTATGAAAAACTGGATATCACCAATCTTGACGCTATCCGAGAAAAGGTGAGGGAGAATGATATTCGGGTAATTGTTAACTGCGCTGCTTATACCAATGTAGATAAGGCTGAAACAGATTACGATCTGGTTAATCTGCTCAACAATACTGCTGCGGGAAATTTGGCACAGGCTATGAAGGAGGTAGATGGTACTTTGATTCATGTATCTACCGACTATGTTTTTCAGGGCGATAAGAATATCCCTTGCCGTGAAGATTGGGAAACAAATCCATTGGGCGTTTATGGTAAAACGAAGCTTGCTGGTGAAAAGAGTATTGAAGCTACTGGCTGCAAGCATATCATCATCCGTACTGCGTGGCTTTACTCTCAGTGGGGGAAGAACTTTGTGAAGACCATGCAGAGCCTGACTGCTAGTCACGACACCTTGAAGGTGGTCTTCGATCAGGTGGGTACTCCTACTTACGCTGGCGACCTGGCTGCAGTCATCTCACATATCATCGAAACCAATCAGTTGGATAAGACGGGTATCTACCACTTCTCTAATGAGGGCGTCTGCTCTTGGTTTGATTTCGCTAAGATTATCTGTGAACTGAGCGGTAATACTTGCGATATACAGCCTTGCTACAGCGAGGAGTTCCCAAGCCCAGTGAAGCGTCCTCACTTCTCTGTACTTGATAAGAGTAAGCTGAAACAGACTTTCGGTTTCAAGGTTCCATACTGGACTGACAGTTTGAAGAAGTGCATCGCTGAATTGGCGGAAGCAAAATAATAAAGAGTTAGACTTTTTTGCAGCTTCTGCTCAAAAATACTAATCATAAAGTTTAAAGTTCAATTTTCAAAGTTCAAAGTAAATGAAGAATATCATTATCACGGGCGGTGCTGGTTTCATCGGCTCACACGTAGTAAGACTTTTCGTGAACAAATATCCTGAGTATCACATCATCAACCTCGACAAGTTGACATACGCAGGCAACCTGGCTAACCTCAAGGACATCGAGGACAAGCCTAACTATACTTTCGTAAAGGGTGATATCTGTGATTTCGACCTGATGTTGAAACTGATGCAGGACTACAAGGTGGATGGCATCATCCATCTCGCTGCCGAGAGCCATGTAGATAGAAGTATCAAGGATCCATTCACTTTCGCTCAGACCAACGTGATGGGAACCCTGTCTCTGCTCCAGGCGGCAAAGATTTACTGGGAGAGTCTTCCTGAAGGATACGAGGGTAAGCGCTTCTACCACATCTCTACTGATGAGGTTTACGGTGCCTTGCAGATGACTCATCCTGAGGGTATTCCTGCTCCTTTCACTACCAAGGCATCCAGCGATAAGAACCATGAGGCTTACGGCGAGGAGTTCTTCCTGGAGACAACCAAGTACAATCCTCACTCTCCATATTCTGCATCCAAGGCAAGCTCAGACCACTTCGTCCGTGCTTTCCACGATACATACGGTATGCCTACCATCGTGACCAACTGCTCTAACAACTACGGTCCATACCAGTTCCCTGAGAAGTTGATTCCGCTGTTTATCAACAATATCCGTCATCGCAAGCCATTGCCAGTATATGGTAAGGGTGAGAACGTGCGCGACTGGTTGTATGTAGTAGATCATGCCCGTGCCATCGATATGATTTTCCACAAGGGTAAGATTGCCGAGACCTATAACATCGGCGGTTTCAACGAGTGGAAGAATATCGATATCATCAAGGTGGTTATCAAGACCGTGGATAGATTGCTCGGCAGAAAGGAAGGCGAGGATATGGATCTCATCACCTACGTAACCGATAGAAAGGGTCACGATATGCGTTATGCCATCGACTCTCGCAAGCTTCAGAAGGAACTCGGTTGGGAGCCATCACTCCAGTTTGAGGAGGGAATCGAGGAGACCGTAAAATGGTATCTCGATAATCAGGAATGGATGGACAATGTAACCTCTGGCGATTACCAGAAGTACTACGACAACATGTATTCTAACCGTTAATAGACGTCCTGTAAGGGCAAAAGCTTTAACTATCCCAAGCTTTTGCTCTTGCAGGGCTTTTTTGTTTTTCTTCGATTAAAATCCCCTAAATATATTATTATTTCTTAATAATTCTCTCTTTAGTACCCTGAAAACCTGAAAGTACGAAAAATTTTTCTATCTTTGCAGTATCTAGAAATATTAAAGCAATAGATATGAAAAAACAGGTAATTTTCGGCATTGCATTAGCGCTTGCTATTTTGTCATGTCTTCCTATGCAGGGACAGAAAAAAGTGGTTCCTCTGAAATATGGAAATATGGACTACTGGGTAATCAGAAATATCAAAGAGTCGGCTATCATTGGTGGTAATCAGAAAACCATTTATGCCGTAGGACCTAATATGACTATCCAGGGTAATACTCCTTATACCAATAAGGGTGGGTCTCCTTGGGGCTCATCCAATGTCTTGGCGCATGTTTCCGGCATTTACAAGACCAATAATTCGGTTTTTCGTGACAGGCACGGCAGTGGGCATTGCGCCAAACTGGAGACTCATATAGAAAAGGTAAAGGTGTTGGGACTTATCAATATCAAGGTACTTGCAGCCGGTTCCCTTTTCCTGGGAGATGTTCGTGAACCGATTACTAGTACCAAGGATGGTCCGAAGGCCATCAACTGGGGCATTCCGTTTACGGCACGTCCTAAGGCTCTGCGTTTCGATTACAAGACCTACCTTCCTAATGTTGCCAACCGAATCAAGCAGAATGGATTCAGTGGTGCCTCTACAGTGGCAGGAAGAGACCATGCCATCGTGGTGCTCTATCTTCAGAAGCGTCACGAGGATGCCAAGGGTAACATCACTGCCAAGCGAGTGGGTACGATGGTGGTAAGATACGGCAAGAGTACGAATGGATGGGTGGAAGATGCAACCTATACCATCCACTATGGTGATATCCGTCAAATGGCTGGCTATCATGCCGCAACGATGGGACTCCGTTCTACCGATTATGCCCGCAACAGTAAGGGTAAGAGTGTGCTTGTAAGAGAAGTGGGATGGGCTGCTGCCGATGAAACGCCTACTCATCTCGTTCTCCAGTTCTCTTCTTCGGATGGCGGTGCTTATATCGGAACACCAGGTAACACCTTGTGGATAGATAATGTATCACTGGTATATTAATAATGTGTCACTGGTATATTAATGAAGTGTCACTGGTTTATTAGTAAATGACGAAAATAGAATCAACAGGAAAATATTGACTTTATGAAGCATATTCTAACCATACTTTTTGCGATGATGACATTGAGCAGCTATGCCTCGGAGCCAATTTCTTCAGATTCCCTCTCTTCTGAGAAGGTGGATACTGCCCAGCAGGTCAAGAAATCGTGGATGACACGATTCCTTGACTACTTCAATGATGCTAACAAGAACAAGCATCATAAGCGGTTCGACTTCAGTGTAATCGGAGGTCCTCATTATGCTTCCGATACCAAGTTTGGTCTGGGAATGGTGGCAGCAGGACTTTACCGCACCGATCCTAACGATAGCATCTTGCCACCTTCCAATGTATCGCTTTTCGGTGATGTCAGTTCGGTGGGCTTCTATATGTTGGGTGTTCGGGGCAATCATATAGCTCCTGCCGGTCGTTACCGCATCGATTATCACCTTTATTTCTATTCCTTCCCTTCCGATTTCTGGGGAATCGGTTACGAGATGGGCGATAACGATGACAACAAGAGTGATATGAAGCGTTGGCAGGCTCAGGCAGAAGCCAGCTTCCTGTTCAGGGTAGCCGATAACTTCTATGTGGGACCTGTGGCAGCTTACGACTATGTGATAGGCAAGCAGATAGAACGACCGGAATTGCTGCAGGGGATGGATAAGCATATCTGGAATGTAGGAGCGGGTGTATCTCTGGTTTGTGACAACCGGGATAATCTCACCAATCCGCACCGGGGTATCTATCTGAATCTGAAGCAGATGTTCAGACCAAAATTTATGGGTAATGATTATGCCTTCAGTACGACTCACTTCCGTTTTGATGCCTATCAGCGACTGGGCAAGGGAACGATTCTTGCCGAGGATTTCGGAGCCAATCTCAATTTCGGCAATCCTTCTTGGGGAATGATGGCAGAACTGGGAGGTACCTGTTCGATGCGCGGCTACTACGAGGGCCGTTATCGCGACAAGCATTCCCTGGAGGCTACCGTGGAGTTGCGACAGCATGTCTGGAAGCGAAATGGTATTGTGGTCTGGGCTGGAGCAGGTACCGTTTTCCCTAAGTTCTCTGCGTTGCGAAGCAGACAGATTCTGCCGAATGCAGGAGTAGGCTATCGCTGGGAGTTCAAGAAGAATGTGAATGTACGATTGGATTATGGATTTGGAAAGTCAGGACAGTCTGGCTTCCTCTTTAATATCAACGAGGCATTTTAATGATGTCTTTTCACGAAATACTTATGATGCATTTCCGTGATATGCTATATATAATAAGGTGTAGTCTATGAATTATTCTATATGTAATGCTATATATAATAAGTTGTCTTCGGGCACCTTCCTTTACTGGTATGCGGTGGTGTCATTGCTGCTGCCCAATATCGCCCTGTGCTTTACCGAAAGACTTTCTTTCTGGACGGGCGCAGCCAATGTGCTGTTGCCTCTGGCACTGTATATGTGGTTCTTTTCTGTAGCCAGATATCCGGGCAAGATGGTATGGTGGGCATTTCTCTTTGTCTTTTTCGCCGCTTTTCAGCTGGTATTGCTCTATCTCTTCGGAACGGGAGTGATAGCGGTGGATATGTTCCTGAATCTCGTGACCACCAATCCGGGAGAAGTGATGGAACTGCTGGACAATCTGTTGCCTGCCGTGGTAGGTGTTTTTGTGATTTATCTTCCCTTGCTCATCCTGGCTGTCATCCATATCAGGAAGAAGCATCAGATATCCGTCTCTTTCCAGCATCATATCCGCAAATGGGTCATGGAGGCTGGATCCATCGGCCTCTTCTGTCTCCTTGCCTGTTATGTAGTGGTGGATGGTTACCGGATGCGCAATCAGCTTTATCCCGTCAATATCTGCTATAACCTCTATCTGGCTTTCGAGCGCAATGCAGCGTCCGAGAATTACCAGGAGGCAAGCCGTAACTTCCGGTTTGATGCCCGGAGTGGGCACGATGCGGAAGCTCCCGAAGTGTATGTGATGGTGGTGGGAGAGACGGCACGAGCCCATAATTTCAGTCTCTATGGCTATCCTCGGAATACCAATCCGCTGCTTTCCAAAACGCCGGGTATCACGGTTTTCCCTGATGCAACCACGCAGAGCAATACCACCCACAAGAGTGTACCGATGCTTCTGTCGGCAGCTTCGGCAGAGGATTTTCCACGCCTCTTTCATGAGAAAGGCATCCTGGCAGCCTTCAGGGAAGCCGGATTCCATACCGTGTTCATCAGCAACCAGTTGCCCAACCATTCGTTTATCGATTTCCTGGGAGAGCAGGCTGATGAGCATTACTTTCTGAAGAAGGAAGAATCTGCCCAGGGCACTCATTACGATGAGAATCTGTTGCGGAAACTGGATAAGATCTTGCCGGAGGCTGATGCTTCATCCTCAGCTCATTACCGTTATCGCAAGCTCTTCGTGGTACTTCATACCTATGGTTCCCACTTCAATTATCAGGAGCGTTATCCCCGCAGCTTTGCTTACTTCAAGCCTGATGGCAGGAGTGAGGCAATGCCGGAGAACCGGCGTGACCTGCTGAATGCCTACGATAATACCATCCGATATACCGATTATATCCTGCATGGGATTGTGGAGCGACTGCAGAAATGGGAGCTGGTTCAGGCTAAGGCTAGGAATAAGCCGGATGGCATATATTGTCAGCCTACCTCGGCGATGCTCTATACCAGTGACCATGGCGAGAATATCTTTGATGACAATCGGAATCTCTTCCTCCATGCAGCACCGAAGGCATCTGATTACGAGCTTCATGTGCCTTTCATCATCTGGACCTCGCAGGGCTTTGATAAGAAATATCCGAAGGTAGTGAAAGCGCTGGCGGATAACCATACCAAGCAGGTTCAGACAAGTCTTTCGGTATTCCATACCCTGTTGAGCATCGGTGGCATCCAGACCCGATACCGCCAGGATGAACACTCGGTGGCAAGTGAACTGTATCACCCGGGCAGGTTGCTATATCTGGATGACCACAATGAGGCAATTCCGCAGGATGAGGCTAAATATTAGCACAAATCTTTCATCTCAGGGGGGATTTTCTTCAAATATATGAAAAGAGTTTTCGTAAATGTCAATTATTTGCGAAAACTCTTTGTCGTATCTATATTTTGCTGTATCTTTGCACTCGGATTTAGATAATAATAAAAATACAGTTGTTATGGAACCAACTCGAAAAATCGAAAAGGTAGGCATGCGCAACCTCCGTATGGAGGATTATGATCAGCTTGCCAAGTCGTTTAAGCGTATTTACGCAGACTCAGATGTATTCTGGACAAAAGAACAGATTAAGAAACTCATTACTATCTTCCCTGAGGGACAGGTGGTTATTATCGTTGATGATAAGATTGTGGGCTGTGCGCTCTCTATTATCGTCAACTATAATATGGTGAAGGGCGATCATACCTATGCTCAGGTTACGGGTAATGAAACCTTCAACACCCACGACCCTAATGGCAATATTCTTTATGGCATCGAGGTGTTTATCCATCCTGATTATCGTGGATTGCGCCTGGCTCGCCGTATGTATGAGTATCGCAAGGAACTCTGCGAAAAACTCAATCTGAAGGCTATCATGTTTGGCGGTCGTATACCAAACTATCATAAGTATGCCGATAAGATGCGCCCTAAGGAGTATATCGAGCATGTAAGAAACCGTGAGATTTACGACCCGGTTCTTACCTTCCAGCTTTCTAATGATTTTCACGTGCGCCGTGTCATCCGCAATTATCTTCCTAGCGATGAGGAGAGCGAACACTGCGCAACCCTCTTACAGTGGGATAACATCTACTATCAGCCACCTACGGATTCTTATGTAGACCGCAAGCCAACCGTAAGAATCGGACTGGTACAGTGGCAGATGCGTCCATACGCTTCGGTGGATGACCTCTTCGAACAGGTAGAGTTCTTCGTTGATTCCGTGAGCGATTACAAGAGCGATTTCATCCTCTTCCCTGAGTATTTCAATGCGCCTTTGATGGCTCGTTTCAACGACTTGGGTGAGGCGCAGAGCATCCGAAAGATGGCTCAATATACCGAAGAGATTCGTGACCGATTCCGCGAGTTGGCCATCAGTTACAACATCAATATCATCACGGGTAGTATGCCTTATCTCAAGGACGATTCCCTCTATAATGTCGGTTTCCTCTGCCGCAGAGATGGTAGCGTGGATATGTATGAGAAGATTCACGTAACTCCAGATGAGCAGAAGTGCTGGGGATTGAGTGGTGGTAGCCATATCCAGACTTTCGATACCGATTGCGGTAAGATTGGTATCGTTATCTGCTATGATGTAGAGTTCCCTGAGTTGTCAAGATTAATGGCTGAGGATGGCATGCAGATTCTCTTCGTTCCATTCATGACCGATACCCAGAATGCTTACTCCCGAGTAAGAGTCTGTGCCCAGGCACGTGCCATCGAGAACGAGTGCTATGTAGCTATTGCGGGTAGTGTGGGTAACTTGCCTCGTGTTCATAACATGGATATCCAGTATGCCCAGAGTGCCGTGTTCACTCCTTGTGACTTTGCCTTCCCTAACGACGGCAAGCGTTCTGAGGCAACACCTAATACCGAGATGATTCTCGTATCAGATGTTGATTTGAACCTCTTGAATGAGCTTCATACCTATGGTGCCGTAAGAAATCTTCGCGATCGCCGCAAGGATCTCTACGAATTGAAGCAGAAAAAGTAAGTGATGAAGAAAACTCAACATTCAACACTCAACATTCAACATTTAACACTTAACATTTAAATAAAGTGTATAAAATAGAAATCTCGGAGCGCACGCTCCACTTTAAGCAGCCGGCAGGCACGTCTCGTGGGGTTTATACCACGAGACACAGTTATTATCTCACCCTCACTTCGGATGAAATGCCGGAAGTAGAAGGGGTGGGTGAGTGTGCTACGCTCCCTGATCTCAGTTGCGATGCCAAACCGGAATATGAGATGACCTTGCGACAGGTTTGTCAGATGGTAGAGCAGATGGGACGCATTCCTTACGATATGATTCGTGCTTATCCGAGCATTACTTTCGGTCTCGAAACCGCCTTTGCTTCGTTTTTTGATGCAGCGAAGAAGAAGTTGGGGACAATGAATCTGTCTGAAGGAAAGACTTCTGTCGAAATACTGAAGGAGGCAGGAATCTCTGTTCCTATGGGAATGGAGAATCTTGTTGATCTCTTCGATTCTCCTTTCGGTAGAGGAGAAGAAGGCATCACAATCAACGGACTGGTTTGGATGGGAACCTATGAAGAGATGCTGGCACGACTGGAGGAGAAACTCCAGGCGGGTTTCCATTGCGTGAAACTGAAGATTGGTGCCATCGATTTCTTCAAGGAACTTGATCTCATCAAGCGCATCCGTTATGTGTATACCAAGGAGCAGGTAGAATTGCGTGTAGATGCCAATGGTGGCTTCTTGCCGGAGAATGCGATGAGTCAGCTGGAGGCTTTGGCTAAATATGACATTCATTCGATAGAGCAGCCTATCAAGCAGCATCAGTGGCCTAAGATGGCCCAGCTTTGTCGCGAAACGCCGCTTCCAATCGCCCTGGATGAGGAGTTGATAGGTGTGAATGTTAGAAGTATGAAGCAGGCTTTGCTCGATACCATCCGTCCTCAGTATATCATCTTGAAGCCTTCGCTTCATGGTGGAATCTATGGATGTAACGAGTGGATAGAACTGGCTAACCAGCGTGGCATCGGCAGCTGGATTACTTCTGCTCTTGAGAGTAATATCGGTCTGAATGCTATTGCTCATTATGCAGCTAAAGTATACGGACCGGATGTACGGATGCCGCAAGGCTTGGGCACCGGTCAGCTCTTTACTGATAATATACCGATGCCTTTGGAGATTCGTGGTGATAAACTGTTTGTAGTAAAATGACTTTAGAAGAATTCCTTTCAGAATGGAATAACGGTAGCGACCGGGTGCTTGTTCATACCAGTGGTTCTACAGGCAAGCCCAAACCGATGATGGTAGAGAAGAAGCGAATGCTCAACTCGGCCCGCATTACCTGTGATTTCCTGGGATTGAAACCTGGTGATAGCGCCCTGCTCTGCATATCGCTCGATTATATTGCAGGTAAGATGGTGGTGGTGCGGAGTATAGAGCGCCATCTCCATCTTATTTCTGTTTGCCCAAGTGGGCATCCTTTGAAAGATGTAAATGAAGAGATTACCTTCGCTGCAATGGTCCCGATGCAGGTTTATAATACCTTGCAGGTTCCTGAAGAGCGGGAGCGACTCTGCCGCATCAGGCATCTTATTATCGGTGGCGGAGCCATAGATGAGGCTCTCGAACAGGAACTGAAGGCTCTTCCCGGAGATATCTCCATCTGGAGTACCTACGGAATGACCGAAACTCTCTCGCATATTGCCCTGAGAAGAATTAACGGTGCTGAGGCTAGCGAATGGTATCAGCCTTTTGATAGTGTCCGTATCAGTCAGACTGATGAAGGTTGTCTGGTGATAGATGCTCCGCAGGTCTGTGCTGAACCCCTGGTAACGAATGATATCGTGGAGATAGAGCCTTATATATATAATAAGGTGGAAAAGCTCCGTTTTCGCATCAAAGGCAGAAAAGACAATGTGATTTGCAGTGGAGGTATCAAAATACAGATAGAAGAGGTTGAGACTCTGTTGAAGCCTTATCTCGAAAAACCTTTCATGATTGTCAAGAAGAAAGACGGGAAGTTTGGAGAGATTGCAGTTCTCCTGACGGAAGATGAGGAGATAGAAAAAGTAGAGGCGACTGTCCGCCGCCTCTTATCTGATCATAAATATTGGATTCCAAGGGAATTTCTTCATGTAGATCATCTTCCGCTTACCGAAACCGGAAAGCCGAAGCGCTCTATCCTTCTCTGAAGAAATCGAGTGCTTCCTTGATTTCTTCTGTCGTAGCCGTCTGGTTGATACGGATATCGCCTATGCCGCCCAGCATCGTGAAGTTGATGATGCCATTCTGGTTCTTCTTGTCATGATGCATCAGCTCGATGAGCTCATCATAGTCATCGCAGGTAATATCCAGGGTACCATAGTATTCCTTGATGAAGTTTACGGTCTGGCGCATCTTCTCTGTAGGAAATCCGGTCTTGGCAACACTCAGATAGAGTTCTGGGATGAGACCGAATGCCACAGCATAACCATGCAGGATAGGCTTGCGTTTCAAAGCCCAGCTCTCGAATGCATGACCGAAAGTATGACCTAGGTTCAACGCCTTGCGGATGCCCTGCTCGTGAGGATCCTGCTCTACAATGCGCTCCTTTACCTTTACACTGTCGCCTACCATGCGTTGCAGCTGCTTCAAATCAGGCTTGTCGAGGTCGAAACTGACCAGTTCTTCCCACATTGCTTCTGTAGAAATCAGACCGTGTTTCAGCATCTCTGCATAGCCCGAACAGATGTTTTCTGCATCGAGCGTCTTCAGGAACTTTGTATCGAGAATTACAAACTTAGAATCATTGAACACACCTACTTCGTTCTTCAGTCCGCCGAAGTTGATGCCTGTCTTTCCACCTACCGATGCGTCTACCATAGCCAGTAGGGTGGTAGGAATATTGATAAAGTTGATACCTCTCTTAAAAGTGCTGGCAGCAAAGCCACCCAGGTCGGTTACCATGCCGCCGCCCAGATTAATCATACAGGAGTGGCGTGATGCTCCTCCCTCCTGCAGTCCTTTCCATACCATCATCAGACTCTCGATGTCTTTATGGCTGTCGGTAGCCGGAATAGTGATTACATGTGCTTTCTTCATGCAGTAAAACTTCTGCAGTACGGGCATGCATAGCTCCAATGTCGTAGTATCTGTAAGCACAAAAAGCTTGTCGTGCTCGCATTCTGAAAGTGCACTTACCAGTTCGCTTTCCAGTTGGGTTGATATGATTACTCTTTGTTCCATAACATTCTAACGTATTAATTTTTGTGCAAAGATACATTAAAATGGAGACAATACAAAAAAAAAGTTGCTAAATTTGCGTTTTTTATCTCATAATGCATTAAACCTTGGTGTATTTAGCGCGTCAAAACTACCAGATTAACAAAAATGGTCATCAAATATCATAACGGTTAAGCGAAAATAACGAACAAGTGAAAATAATAATAAATAAAAAATAGGAATGAAAAAATCGATTCTAACGATGCTGCTGCTGTTGATGGCAATAGCATCCTTTGCTCAACAGCGACTGATATCGGGTCAGATTACCGACCGCGATACCAAGGAGGCCATTGAGCAGGTAACTATTCAATTGCTTAAGAGCGACAGCACGTATGTAGCTGGTGCCATCAGCAATGAGAACGGACTCTTTCACGTCACCGCTCCGGCTAATGGCAAGTATCTGCTCAAGATTTCGAGTGTAGGATATAAGACTACCGTGAAGCGTATCGAGATATCAGAAGACAAGGACCTGGCTATGGGAAAGATTGTGCTGGGGGCTGAGGCTATCATGCTGAAAGGCGCCGTGGTAACAGCTATGGCTCAGAAGGTAACCCTGAAGGAGGATACTTTCGTGTACAATTCTTCTGCCTATCGCACACCGGAAGGTTCGGTAGTAGAGGAACTTGTAAAGCGTCTGCCGGGTGCAGAGGTGAGCGATGACGGTACTATCAAGATTAATGGTAAGGAAGTTAAGAAGATTCTGGTAGACGGTAAGGAGTTTATGACCGGCGATACCAAGACTGCCCTAAAGAACCTGCCTACCAGCATCATCGAGAAAATCAAGGCATACGATGAGAAGAGTGATCTCTCTAAGGTGACAGGTATTGATGATGGTGAGGAACAGACCGTGCTCGACTTCGGTATCAAGAAGGGTATGAACAAGGGTCTGATTTCTAATATAGACCTGGGCGTGGGCAACAAGAGCCGCTATAACATGCGTGGTATGGGAGGTTATTTCAATGATAACAACCGATTCATGCTCTTTGCCAATGCCAATAACACCAGCGACCGTGGTTTTGGCGGCGGTGGTCCCGGTAGAGGATTCGGAGGTGCCAACGGCTTGAATGCCAGCAAGATGATAGGTGCCAACTACAATTACGAACTGAAGGATAAGTTCAAGTTCAACGGTAACCTCCGCTGGAATCACAGTGATGGCGATATGTGGAGCCGTGTGGCTAGCGAGAACTTCCTGGGCAATTCCTCTTCTTTCGGCAACAGCTTGAGCCAGAATTTCTCTCGCAGCAACAGCTGGAATGGTAACATCCGTTTGGAGTGGATGCCAGACTCGATGACTAATATCCTCTTCCGTCCTTCCATCTCATGGAGTACCAGCGACGGCAGAAATACCGGATTGTCTGCCCAGTTTAATGACGATCCTTACGAATATGTGGATGATCCGCTTCAGGATGCTTTCCTGAAAGACCTATCTACGGGTGATAGCAAGAGTAAGCTGAATGAACTTCAGAAACTGGTCAACAGTCAGGAGAACAGCGGCTTGAGCTATTCTGATAATAACAATATGAAAGGTATGCTGCAGTATAATCGCAAGCTGAACTCCCAGGGCCGTAATATCACGTTCCGTGCCGATGCCAAGTATACGGATAAGGACAGCAAGAGCATCTCGCTCAAGAATACCCGCTATTATCTTACGGAATTGGAACAGGGCAAAAAGGCATCAGATATCAACCGCTATAATCTGACTCCTTCCAAGGATTACAGTTATGCGGGTCAGGTTACCTATAGTGAGCCTCTCTGGAAGGCTACCTTCCTGCAGTTCAGCTATAAGTTTACCTACAGCTATTCCAAGAGTGATCGCAGCACCTATCGTTTTGATGATTATTCTTTTGATGGCATTACTCCTGTTTACCGTACCTGGGACAGCTATCTCGACAAGGTAGGAAGCAATTGGGAGGATACCAAGGATGATGATCTGAGTAAGTATTCTGAATATAAGAACTATACTCACGATATCCAGGTGATGATGCGATTTATCCGCAATAAGTATAATCTCAACTTCGGTGTGATGATTCAGCCACAGCGCTCCAACTTCATCTACGATTATATGGGCAATCATACGGATACCGTCCGCACGGTTACCAATTTCAGCCCTACGCTCGATTTCCGTTACCGCTTCTCCAAGATGAGCAACCTGCGCATCAACTATCGCGGTACAACCTCGCAGCCAAGCATCTCGCAGTTGCTGAATGTGGTGGATGACAGCGACCCGCTGAACATCTCGAAGGGTAACCCGGGTCTGAAACCTTCGTTTACCCAGAACTTCCGATTGTTCTACAACAACTTCGTGCAGAATCATAACAAGGGTGTCATGACGTTCGTTAACTTCTCTACCACCCGAAACAGTATCAGCAATAAGGTAGAATACGACGAGAAAACGGGTGGACGCACCACAACCCCAGAGAATATCAACGGCAACTGGAATGTGATGGGAGCCTTCATGTTCAACTGTTCTATCGACAGTGCGGGTGTCTGGAATATCAATACCGGAGCTCATGCTAACTATAACAACTATGTGAGCTATCTGAGTGTTGACAAGAATTCAAGTTCTCTGAAGAATACCACCCGAAGCCTTACATGGCGCCAGAATCTCTCTCTGAGCTATCGTAACGACTGGGCTGAATTCTCGCTCGATGGAACGCTGAGCTATAACAAGGCGAAGAACAAGCTCCAGCCAACCAGCAATCTCGAGACCTGGCAGTTCTCTTATGGTCCTAGCATGACGCTTACAGCGCCTTGGGGCACCAGTCTGAACACCAGTCTCTCTATCAGTAGCCGCCGCGGTTATAGCGACAGCAACATGAATACCGATGAGTTTGTATGGAATACGCAGCTCTCTCAGGGGTTCCTGAAGGGCAAGCCTCTTACCATCATGCTGCAGTTCTACGATATTCTCCGCCAGCAGAGTACCTTCTCTCGTGCCATTTCTGCTACATCCCGCACGGATACGGAGTATAATGCCATCAACAGCTATGCGATGCTTCATGTAGTATATCGTTTGAATCTCTTCGGAGGCAAGCAGGCTCGCAATGGTGGACCTGAAGGACCTGGTGGTCCTGGTGGTCCTGGTGGTCGTCCAAACTTCAGTGGTCGTCCATTCAATGGCGGTTTTGGCGGTGGTCGTCCAGGCGGCAGAATGTTCTAAAAAAGAAAATGAAGTAAACTTCATTTTAAACGATAGTAAGCCTCACTCCATGTTTACGTGAGGCTTATTTCAAACAGATATGACGAGAAAAAAAATCCCCGCTCTTCGTAATGAAGAACGGGGATTGTTATTTTGTCTTGTCAAGAGTTCTCGATTAGAGAGCGAACTTGTAACCCAATGTAATCTGGAATACAGAGTTCTTGCTATCAGCGCCGTCCATAACCTTTGTTACACCGATGTTGTAGCGAGCATCCAGACAAACATTCATGTACTCGTAAGAGATACCTACAGGAACTGAGAGGTCGAATGACTTGAATGCATCATCGAGGTTTTCAGTAACAGAAAAACCACCAGCCTTGGCTGTAACCTTGCTGCTTACCTTGAAACCTGGCTGAAGACCAGCCTTGAGAGCCAAACCCGGAGCTACGTAAACATTAGCGAGGATTGGAATGTTGAGATAATCGTTCTTGATAGTTGCTGAAGCTTTAACACCCTTTTCTTCTGCATCGCCCTTAGCTCCCTGCATAGAGTAGAGCAAACCAGCACTAAGACCGAACATAGGAGAAACGTGATACTCCAACTCTGCACCTGCCACTACACCTGCGCGAGTCTTTGAATTATCGAGGTCAGTCATGTCTGCGATGCTCAAACCTACCTTAGGCTGAATGGTGATGTCACCTGCATTGTACTGTGCGAAAGCACCTACTGAAGACAGCACCATAGCTGCCATAACGAATAATTTTTTCATAATCTCTAATATTTTAAATTAATAGTATATAATGCTCATATAAAGTATGATTGGTTATCAGTGTGTATGCTGATTCCATCATTTTTACTAGGTGCAAAGGTATGTTTTTTCTCTATTCGCTCCAAATATTTTAAGCATTATTTTTAAATAAGCAGCAAAATATCACATATAAGTTTCTATTTCGTATATTTTTAGCAATAATTATCCCAATTTTCTTGCATCGTATCTTAAAATGTTGTATCTTTGCAAAGTAAGAAAGAATGGAAAATAATTATGACTACACAATAAAACTCCCCCTATACTCTTTGAAGTGTAGGGGGAGTTTTATTTTATTCTTCATCTTCGTCCCAGTCTTCTTCGTCAAATCCAAACATGGCGGGATCTACGAAGGCGTCCAGGGCTCGGCGTTCCTTCTTGGTTGGGCGACCAGTGCCTCGGGCCCTGTCTACGAATCCGCTGATGCGGCTCATCTCCAGGAGCTCGTATTGCTTAGGGTCGGTTACGTTTTTATAGACACCATACAGCATCTTGGCGCCTACGCGCTGCTCTATGCAGTCGAGAACCTCGAAAGAGTAGGTGATAGGGGCTTTCTTTACGCTCACCACATCGCCACGCTTGATGATGAAGGAAGGCTTTCTCGTTACGCCTCCTACCATGACGCGGCCATTCTTACAGGCATCGGCAGCAATGCTGCGGGTCTTGTAAATGCGGGCAGCCCAGAGCCACTTGTCTATTCTTGCTGATTCTTTCATGATTTCTAATGCTTATGGAGATTAATCACTAATAATTGATCACTATAATTACTTCTTTCCTAGCTTATTGTATTGGTTCATGGTGATGTCGATACCAGCCAATACGAAGCTCTTGATAATCTCTACACCCAGGTCGATGGCTAGCTGCAGCTGCTTCATGTCTTCCTCAGTATATTTGCCCAGCACCCAGTCTATCTGGCCGCCACGTGGATAATCGTTGCCGATGCCCATGCGCAGGCGGGCATAGTTCTGACCGATAAGCTGCTGGATATGTCCCAATCCGTTATGACCGCCGTTGCTGCCGTTCGCCTTCAGTCGGAAAGCACCCAGAGGCAGGGCTAGCTCATCGCTGATAACGAGCAGTCGGCTCTGGTCAATCTTTTCCTGATTCAGCCAATATCTTACCGCATTACCGCTGAGGTTCATGAATGTGGTAGGTTTGAGCAGGAAAATCTTTCTTCCCTTGAGCGTAGTCTCGGCTACGAAGCCATATCGCTTATCCTCAAAATGAATATTGGACGCTTTAGCAAAAGCGTCCAATACCATAAATCCTGTGTTGTGCCTGGTGCCGGCGTATTCATCGCCAGGGTTACCAAGCCCACAAATCAAATATTTATCCAATGTTTGATAATGCTTTACTCAGGTTCGTAAAATCTCTAGATGACTCAGCGAGATTAAGCCTCTGCATCATCAGCAGCCTGAGCTGCGAGCTGAGCGTTACGTGTCATCTTGATAGAGCAAACTACGACAGCCTTGCTTGTAGCCAACTCGAGACCCTCGAATGAGAGGTCACCTACCTTGATGCTCTTACCGATCTTCAACTCAGTAACGTCGATATCGAGGTGCTCAGGAATAACCTGGTAAGGAGCTGTAACGTTGATCTTACGGATAGAGAGGTTCATACGACCACCATCACGTACACCCTGTGCAAGACCTGTCAACTTAACTGGAATACCGATAGTGATAGGCTTCTGGTCGTTAACCTCGTAGAAGTCAACGTGCAGAGGAGCGTCTGTTGTTGGGTGGAACTGGATCTCCTTCATGATAGCAGTATGGTTCTCACCGTCGATGATGAGGTTGATAACGTATACATGAGGAGTGTAGATGATTTTACGCAACTCAGCGAATGGAACTGCGAATGACAAAGCCTCAGGAGCACCGTTCTCGCCCTTCTTCTCACCATAAAGGTTACATGGAATCAAACCTTCCTTACGCAATGTCTTAGAAGCTTTCTTGCCAAGGTCTGTACGCTTCTGACCTGTTACATTAATCTCTTTCATTTTGTGTTACTCTAAATTAAGTTATTAATAAAAAATGTGCCTTAACTCGCCATCACACGGATTAGCTTTGCTTAAAGCGGGTGCAAAATTACGAAAATTATTTGGAATGAGCAAACTTTTTACAGAAAAACATGTTCTACATGCAGAAAAAATATTGAAAATACAATTTTTTGCTTAAATAAACTGAAATTTTTGCCCGTTTTCTTGTCTATTACCTATTTAATGTGTATTTTTGCAAGCGTATTAGGTAATTTAATAAATGAATCTTTTAAAAACATTAGAGAATGATTAATAGGGATTTGATAAGACGTAAGATTGTGCAGTTAACCTACGCATACTATCAAAACAGCGATCATAACATGGAGAACGCTGAGAAGGAGCTGATGTTTAGTCTCTCCAAGTCATACGATTTGTACAACTACATGTTGCAGCTCATCGTTGCCATCACCCAGGAGGCACGCAAGCGCTACGATGTAGATGTAGCTCGTGCCAAGAGAGAGGGTGAGCAGGAACCTTCACCACGTTTTGCATTCAATAAGTTCGCTCTGCAGCTCGAAGAGAACAAGATGCTGCTCGAATGGATAGATGTTAAGCATTCCAACTGGGATGAGGATATCGAAATGGTGCGCAAACTGTATACTGCGATTACGTCTAGCGATCTCTATGCTGATTATGTCAGCGGTGCTATTGATGAGGAACTCGCCGATCTCGACGAGTACAGCCGCGACCGCGAGGTATGGCGCCGCATCTACAAGCAGTTCATTCAGAATAATGAAGATCTTGATGCATTCCTCGAGGAGAAGAGCCTCTACTGGAACGATGACAAGGATATCATAGATACTTTCGTATTGAAGACTATCAAGCGTTTCGACCCGGAAGCTAAGGCCAAGCAGGAATTGCTGCCAGAATATAAGGATGCTGAAGACAGAGAGTTTGCACGCAAGCTCTTCCGTGCTACCATCCTCAACTGCGATACCTACCAGCGCTATATGAGCGAGGCTTTGCGCAACTGGGATTTCTCACGTCTTGCCTATATGGATGTGATTATCATGCAGATTGCCATCGCTGAGATTGTGAACTTCCCTGGCATCCCGGCTACCGTCTCTATCAACGAGTATGTAGAACTTGCCAAGGCATACAGTACTCCTCGCAGCGGCGGTTATGTTAACGGTATGCTCGACAGCATCTGCCGCGAGCTCATCAACCGCAACCTCATCCAGAAGGAGTTGCCAGAGCGCAAACAGCACCAGCATCCACAGCACGGCGAACATGCCGACAACCAGCATGCTGACAACCATCGCCCTGCAGCTCAGCGCCCAGACTCTCGTCGTCCGCGCTTTCATCGCGCTCCGGGCAGGGGTGAGTAAATAATGGAGGCCTCTTTTTCGGAGGTCACACATTATTATATATATAGGAAATAAAATAATAATAGATAATACTTTAACGACATGACAAATTTACTATTAGGTGCACAGGCTGCCGGTGGTGGTAGCAGCATGAGTTTTCTCATTATGATGGTAGCTATCTTCGCTATCATGTGGTTCTTTATGATCCGTCCTCAGCAGAAGAAGCAGAAGGAAATCCGCAAGTTCCAGAATGCTTTGGCAGAGGGTACTAAGGTTGTTACAGGTGGCGGTGTTTACGGCACTGTTAAGCGTGTTGACCTCGAGGCTAACACTGTTGATGTTGAGATAGCTCGTGGCGTGGTAATCACTGTAGCTAAGGGCTACGTGTTTGCTGATGCAGCTAGTCAGACACCTAATGCATAGTATCACGAACATATTGAAAGCTGTCAGAAACTTCCTGTTCAGTGGTCTGAATAAGGAGTTTCTGATTTTTTTGTTCTTTCTCGCTCTCAGCGGCATCTTCTGGCTGATGATGACGCTCAATGAGACTACCGAGAGAGAATTCAATATTCCTGTGCAGTTAACCGGCGTGCCCCGCAATGCGGTGATAACCGGCGAACTCCCTGATACCGTGCATATTACGGTGCGCGATAAGGGATTCACCCTCGTTACCTATGCCTACGGAGGCAAGATTCATCCGCTCACATTCCGTTTTGCCAATTATGCCGATGAGGAAACGGGAACAGGACAGATTCCGATGGCCGATGTGCAGAAACAGGTGGCATCCCAGCTCTATGGCTCTACCAAACTGCTCTCCATCAAGCCGGCAAAATACGATTTCTTCTTCACCTACGGCTCTTCCAAGCGAGTGCCTGTGGTGTTCAGAGGCAAGATTACAACCAGCAAGAGCTATTATCTGGCGCATACCGAATTTCTGCCGTCTACGGTTACGGTTTATGCCAACAAGAAGCAGCTCGATGAGTTAAAATCGGTAGAAATCGAGCCGTTCAACATGCGCAATCTGCAGGATACCATTCATCGCAGCGTGTCGATCAAGAAGATACGTGGCATGAAGATTGTGCCTCAGATGGTGCGCCTGGCGGTATATCCTGATGTGCTTACCGAGGAGTCGGTCGATGTGCCTGTTACGGCTATCAATATGCCTGATAACATGGTGCTCCGTACCTTCCCGTCTAAGGTTTCGGTAAGATTCACCATCGGAGCCAGCCTCTTCAGAACCATCAAGCCGAGCCAGTTTAAGGTGGTAGTAGATTATAACGATCTGGCTAACAACCCTTCTGATAAGTGCCCTCTCCAGTTGCGCAGCGTGCCGCGCTCGGTGAGCAAGGCGCATCTCGAACTGGAAACGGTAGATTATCTGCTGGAACAGCAATGATAGTTTACAGTTGATAGTTTACAGTTTATAGTGATAGATACTATGATGAAGATAGCTATAACGGGCGGTATAGGTAGCGGAAAGAGCTATGTGTGCCGGATATTGGAGAAACTGGGCGTCAGGGTTTACGACTGCGATGCTGAGGCTAAGCGGCTCATGCGTACCGATGCCCGTTTGCAGGCTGGCTTGAAGAAGCTGGTGGGCGAACTGGTTTACAGCGCAGAGGGTGTTTTACAGAAGCCTGTGCTGGCTCAGTTTCTGCTTGCCAGCGAGACTAACAAGCAGGCTGTCAACGATGTGGTTCATCCGGCTGTGGCGCGCGATTTCGAGCAGAGCAGCTACGAGTGGATGGAGTGTGCCATCCTCTTCGATAGCGGTTTCCATCGCCGCATCCACCTCGATTTCGTGGTCTGCGTAACGGCTCCCGTCCCGGTCCGCATCCAGCGCATCATGCAGCGCGACCATATCCCGGCAGAGAAGGCGCAGCAGTGGATAGATGCCGTCATGCCGCAGGAAGAACTTGCAGCCCGCTCCGATTTCGAAATCGTGAACGATGGCGTGCAGGATATCGAAGCACAGGTAAGGCGATTATTGAATATAATTAATAATAAAGAATAACAGAAAAGACAATGGAAACAATCCTTTCAATTGCAGGCAAGCCAGGCCTTTATAAATTGGTATCAAGAGGTAACAGAAACCTCATCGTAGAAACTCTCGATGAGACTCACAAGCGTATCCCAGCTTTCGCTACCGACCGCGTAACAAGCCTGGGTGATATCGCTATGTATACAGACGCTGATGAGGTGCCACTTTGGGAAGTACTCGACAACGTAAGCAAGAAGGAAGAGGGCAAGCCTAGCACTTTCAACTACAAGAAGGCGCCTGTTGCTGAGCTCCACGCTTATTTCGCTGAGGTTCTTCCTAACTACGATCGCGACCGTGTTCACGATAGCGATATCAAGAAGCTCCTCCAGTGGTACAACATTCTCGCTAAGTACGGCATCACCGATTTCAAGGCTACTCTCGCTCCTACAGAGGGTGAGAATGTAGATGATCGTGCTGAGCAGACTGCTGAGTAAGAATAATAATACTATATTTGTTAAAGGGTGTTCATATTTCTAGAAATAGAGTATGAAACACCCTCTTTTTTTATTCCTCAATCTTCTTCAGTTCCTTCTCAAATCTTCTTCGATACATTTCTCCCGCTATGGTCAGACCGAACGGGAAGGCGATCCAGATACCCAGGATGCCCAAGCCGCAAGGGAAACCTAGGGTGTAGCCCAACGGCAAGGAGATGACGAAATAGGCGATGAAGGCATAGAGCACCATCGGCTTTACACAGGCGATGCCGCGCAGCGCATTGGCAAAGGTATACTGCAGTCCGTCGCCAAACTGATATACCATCATCAGGATAATCAGCGTAGCCACATACGCCTGCACCTCCACATTATCGTTAAACCAGCCACCTATCTGATGGCGAAGCAGGAACACCGGCAAACCCATACACAGCGAGAACAGCAGGTTCAGACGGAACCCGTCGTAGGCATTGCGGCGAACTGCCCCGTAGTCCTTCTGACCCATAAAATGGCTCACGCGGATAGCCAGCGCTGCCGCCATGCCCGAAAGTACGAGATAGAAAAGCTGCGAGAGGGTAATCATCACCTGATGAGCCGCCAGCGGAATGGTTCCCAGCCAGCCCACCATCACACAACTCAGCGTGAAGGCAGCCGACTCCATGCCCAGCTGCAGAGCCACAGGCCAGCCCAACCGGTTCATCTCCCTGAAATCAGCCTTGGTCAAGGAACTGTGCAGAATATCGCGCCTGTATTCCCCGAAATTCTTGCCCAGCATCAGTATGCCCACCATCGCCAGCGCCATCAGAATACGGCTCACCAGCGTTGAAATACCGGCTCCCAGCAAACCCAGCTCCGGGAAGCCCGCCACACCGTAAATCAGCACCCAGTTGCCCAGAATATTGATCACGTTGCCGCCAATCATCGCCCACATCGCCACCTTGGTCTGTCCTAGTCCGTCAAGAAATTGCTTCATCGTGAAGAAGATGCCCATGAAGAGCACCGAGGCGAGGTTTACCAGAAAGTAAGGACGGATGAGCGAGAGCAGCTCTTCAGGCTGTCCGATGCGCCCCAGATTCAGGTAGAGCACGATGAGGGCGAGGGTGAAGATGATTCCCGTCAACATATTGGCACAGAAGGCATTGCGCACTTTCTGTCCGATGCAGTCGGTCCGTTCCTCGCCGTAGAGCCGTCCGATGATAGGAGTGAGTCCGTAGGTGAATCCCATATAGGATACGAAAACGAGACCGAAGATATTGTTCACCAGTCCGGCAGCCGCCAGTTCGGGTGTACTGTGATGTCCTATCATCAGCGTATCAGCAAATCCCAGGATAATGGTACCCAGCTGTCCTATGATGATAGGAATGCCGATAGCCAGCAGTTCCCGGTAGTGATGTTTTCTGTTTGTCGTTATTGATGTCGTATGATTATTCATATTTGCTTTTAATTACTAATCTATTTCCTTTATTCTGCTTAAGAGCGTGCAAAGTTACGGCTTTATTCACTAACTACCAAATTTTTCTCCCCTTTTTTTAGGGGACCAGCGATGGAATCGCTGGGAACGGGGACGCAAAGGGGCAGGAAGAGGCTTTCCCCCTTCCTACCCCCGTTCCCAGCGATTCCATCGCTGGTCCCCCGGCCTTTTTACCTTTTTACCCTTTTACTTTTTTACCTTTAAAGGCCCTTTTTTACTTTTAAATGTATAAACTTCCTTCCTCTTTCGGTCCATACGAGGTAGGGGTGGGTATAGGCGGTGCCCAGCTTCTCCTGTGCGCCATCGCAGTGAGGGTCGGCGAGGGTAGAGTAGCGGGTGCGGCTCTTCGCCAGTCCCATGTGGGCATAATCGGCATAGAGCAGATACTGGCCGCTCTGGTAGTACTGGATATGGAGGGCACAGAGCTGGCGGTTCAACTCTTGCGCCGTGATACCCAGCTCCTTCGCAATCTGCGTGGTGGTATAGCAGGAAACAGAGTTGAGAACATTGTCGGTGTAGAGCGCTTTCGGCAGAAGATGATCTACCTGATTCTCCAACTGGATGATGTTCTCACCGTTCTTGGCGATGCAAACCACCTGCTCATCTACCACACCGTTCAGCCTACGAATCTCCGTATCCTGTTCTCCGATAAGCTTCTTCTGCTGATCAATCTGCAGTTGCTGGTTCTTCAGCAGATTCTCCTTCTCCTTGAGTGTAGCTCGGAGAATCTCTTCGGCATGTCGAATCGTCTCCTCATCACTCTCGCCCTGCTGTAGCGGAATATAACCGCCCGTCTTGCGAATCTGCGGCAGCACCTCGGAAGTAACCCAGTTCTTAAACTTCACCGCCGTAGGAAGCTTGGACCCGAGCACCAAAGCATAGAATCCGCTCTCGTTGACGAAGAACATCTGCTGGAGTCGTTCTGATGGGGTTCCATCCTTACGCAGGCTTCCCGATACCTTGACGCTGTGTTTCACAGCGTCAAGTGGGTTAACTAACTGAGCTACAGCGCATCTTGCTCTTTTATATCCCAGCACATCACAGACATCTTTCGCGCAGAACAAAGGGTCTCCGTTTTCATCGGTCAAGGTGCGAATCTTACCGAATTCAGGGTTTTCAAACACGACAGCATTACCCGCTGTCTTTTCATTCTTCATCTCTTCTTTTTTTGTTTTATAATTTTTTTCCATGATAAAAAATGTATTAAAAATTAATCACTAAAAAATAATCACTATTAATTCAACACTAAAAATTCAACATTCAACACTCAACATTCAACATTATAATATGGTTATCCAAATGCTCTCCTCCCTGTCCCTCGCTGCGGTAATGGCATTGATGAGGCGATGGAGCCAGATGCGGGAGTTGACAACCATGCCTTTTACACGGTTCTCACCCACCAGGATGCAGCCTTGCGTATCATCGGGATAATTGCCGGCATGGATGCGGATGCCCTCAAAATCGGGGACACCCAACAGCAGCGGCAACCACATCTTAAACCTCGGCGACTTGCTGACCACCACCGGATAAGTACCCTCAGGTATCGCCGTCTTGCCCTTCATCTTCTGCGCCTTCTTGCCCGAAACACGCCCCAACCGCACATTCTCCTCGGCAGGACTCAGCTCCACACCTAGAATGTTGCGCCAGCACGGCTCCAGCGTATCACAGAAATATGAGTCGGCATTCAACTTCTCCGGCGGTACCTCGCATACCGTCTTCAACTTCCTGTACTTGTTCACGCCCTCAATCGTGCGCTTCTTCACCTCCTCATCCTTCAGGATGTAAAGGCGACCTATCGTGTAGGTATTCTTCTTCGCTATACGTTTTATAACTATCTGCATAAGTCAAAATAATTTAATGTTCAATAACCATACCGTCGTGGCGGTACTTAAGCTTCTGAAAACTGTCACAACTGTCACAACTGTCACGCTTGCCGTCCTGCTGCGACGCTCGCTCTATATAATTCCGGTGCAGCCACTGCCTGATCATCATCCGGGTACCCTTCGCATCCAGTCCATGCTCCACCCGGATGGCAAGCAACTGCTGAGCCGTAAACACATCGGGTAAGAGCTGTAAAAGATTCTGAGGTCCGCGTTTCGAACTCTTCTCCGCATAATTGTTCTCCTTCGCAATCATGTCGCCGAAGAACCGCATCTTGCAATACAGGTCATACTGCTCGCTCCAGCGGATAAACTCGTCAATCTCCGGCTCCCACTTGCAACCATTGGCTACATACAGCACACACGCCTTCAGATAAGCGATGACGTTGGCACGGAACGAGAGATTCTCAAACGTCCTGTCCTGCGACAACCGGGCAAACTCAGCATTCTCATCCTTCAGCCTGATGGCAAGCTGAAACGCCTCCTTACACTCAATCAGTCCCGTTACTTTGTTCAGATTTTCGATGTAGGGCCGTAGCGCCTCACGGTACGCATCATCATAAGTTCCGTAAACAGGCATATCTTCGCCGATTTCCCTTTCGGGGATGGTGCAGAAGTTGATACGGCTGATAGGTCCGTCGGTCAGAACCTTCGAGAAGTAACGCTGACCCTTCTGGATGGTGGTAGATGCATTCCAGTTGAAACGGATGGTAACACGCTCCGTGACACTCATCGTTCCTACGCGAGTTTGTCCGTATTTGTTACCTGGGTCTGCGGCGAGACACATGATGCGGAACTGCTGGCTTCCGGTACCCTTGAGGGCATCAAACTGGTCGAGCTCATTGAGCGAAGTATAGAGGAAATGTTCCTGCGCTTCAGCCGTTCTCATCACGAAAGCCGGGTTCGTCATATCCGCATCAATCTCCTGTATAATCAGGTTTTCAGGTCGCTTGCGCTTGTCCTTGTTGGCACCCTTGCGCTGCATCTCATCCTTCCACGCCTTCTCGCGTTTCAGGTTTTCAGCATCTCTCTTCCTGATATCCTCCATAATGAAATCGATGGGCCTGTTCACGCTGCTCTTACCCGCTCCGGTACCCGCAAGCAGCAGCATCATCAGTCTCGCCTCGTGCTCCACGTTGTCAATATACCGGAACCTCGTTTTCCAGAGATGCGTGGCAAGTGGCGGGAAGATAGCGTGCGCCACAGCCGGCTTGTAAAGTTCCGGTGTCTTCGATATCAGCAGCGCCACCAGCTTCGGCAACTTCTTCGGCATCTCAGGCGGGTCAGGATAATCCTCGTCGGTACTTTGAACTTTGAGGTTTGAACTTTGAACTTTATGATTAGCATCAGCCCTATTAACTGTTAACTGTAAACTATTAACTTGTTGATTACCCCTATTAACTGTTAACTGTAAACTGTTAACTATCTGCTTCGCCTGTTTCTCCGCCTGTGCGTTCACCCTCATCACTTCCCTCGACATCGGCTTCGAACTGTCAGCATATTTCGCATAGAAATCGTGAATCAGTTGGTGGCAGTCGTTCTCCTGATAGTAGCTCGGCATTTTCACCTTCACCACCTTCATCAGTTCCTCTTCCTCCATCACCCTCGAAGCACCGGCGCTCATGATAGCCAGCAGCGAGGAGTGTCTCGACCCCACGGTATCAATCTCCATACCCCCGAGTCCGGCAGCCTGTGTAAAGAGGTCGAACGCAATCAGGTTCTTCTCCCTGGCTCCCAGTCCGCCAGCATCTTGATTGCCTCCAGAATGCCCGATATGAGGAGCATCAGCACCATGGCTATTACCAGATTGGGCAGGCTGAACAGCAGAGCCAGCAGAAACAGCAGGATGGCCGTCAGAGCCCGATAGTCTATTATTTTCATTATTCTTGTCATTGCTATTAACTTTTAACTGTAAACTATTATCAGCATCAGCCCTATTAACTGTAAACTGTAAACTATTAACTTTCCCAGCTCTTCCGTCCACGATCAGTCCGCGGTCCAAAAACGCCTGCCTTCGCATCAGAATCTCCTTCTCCGGCAGCACGGCGCACCACATCTTCGACCTGTAGATTTCCGAGTCCTTATCGGTGAGATAAATCATTCTTTCGGGCGTGATGCAGCTTTCGTCATAGGGCACCCCCAGCGCCTCGCAATACGCCTTCTGCGTCTCCTCGATGGTCATTCCCACCGGCAGTCTGATACCGATGTGCAGCTTCTTGCGGGCACTGTAGCAGAGGTGCAGCAGCGAGCCGTTCCAGATGCCGCTAGAGCAGTTCAGCTCCCTCGCCTTCTCGATGGCCTTGTCTACATACTCCCTGTCGTCCACGTCGATGATAGTCTGGAACATGAAGCTCTCGGGCTGGGCATTCTCCTGCCTGCGCACATTGTTCTTGAAAATGCCGTAGTGGGGACAGAAGAAAGGCAGTTCGCTCTTCAGCCTGTCCTGCGCCTTCTTCACCGCCTGAGCATCGTTGGCATTCACCTTCGGGATAGGCAGTTCGCCCCTGATCTGCTGAATCATCTTCCTGATTTCCGGCGATGCAATCACCTTGTCATACACCGCCATACTGTTGGAAAACACCTTCCCCTTATTGCCCTTGCGATAAGGGTTCAGTGCAATTACATGTTGTGTTTCTGTCATATTATTTCGTTAATAAAAGATTGGTTTGTGGGGTAATCCCCTCTTCCGTTTTCACCACTTTCAGCCGTCCGTAAGGAGGAGGACTGAACTCATACGCTTTCACTTCCATCATTTTAAATAATTTAGAAGATTGGGGGCTCCCACCACGGTTGATGTGCAGATACACAAAAGCCCCCGAAACTCAGACCGCATTGGTTCTGAATTCCGGGGGCAAAGGTAAGGGGAAATCCTGACATTTACCTAGTACGTACTATGTACGCGTACTAGTACTACCAGTCAGTTTAACCTCTGATAGCAGGCATCACTTTTTCGAGGAAGGCAGTCGTTTTCTTCTGTTCCATTCCTCGGTTGCAAGCGGTTCTCATCGAGTTCGGATTAGGACCCCAATAATTGCCGAATACACTCCATATATTCTTGATTTTCAACTCTATACCTATCTGATTGGCAAGGACGGCAGCTTCGGATGTAGATATTCCTGAAGGCATGAAATCTTCGGTTACTACACCGATGTCCATCAGGTTATGCATGATCTTCTGCGCCTTTTCCGTTTTCAGCTCATCGGGCATCTCCGCATTTCTGCATGAGTGTTGCTCACAGGCATTGCTGCCATAATAGTTCTCCACATGCTCGAAGTAAGAGCTACCAGCGTTCATGATGATCATTCTTTGTCCAGACATCTCTCATCCTCCTTTCCCTGATAGTTGTTCATGTGTTCGATGTACTGTCCACCATTCATCTGGATTGTATTGTTGATAACGATGGTGAAATGCTTTATTACAAAGCGAATAAATTTTCTATAGAAAAATAATTTCATCTTCCTTTATTGTTTTTATGTTGATTATTAATTGTTTCCTCCTCATTTTAGCAGAGGTCGTGTGTTTGCGCTAACGTTTTTAGCGTAAGCCGCTGGAGGCTGCCGAGCGCCTACTATCGTAAGGTGTGGGGGCGGGTAGGTTGCGTGTTTACTTTCTGGTTGTTGATATAGTATTAAGTTGATACTTGGTCGCAGATGCCTGGCATCTCGACCGATTGTTTGTTGTTATAGCATACGACAGCTTGCTTAGGAATTCTCCTAAGCTTCCGAAACATCTCTCCTTCATAAAGTCGAGGTGATTGCTTGTGATATGCCTCATTTTTTTCATAATTAAAAATTTCGTGCAAAGGTAATAAAAAACATTCAAATAACCAAATAAAAAGCGAGCGTTATAGCGCTCACTTTAATTTAATATTTATTATACATACGTGTGATGTTTTTAACAGATTAAAAGCAATTCCCCCTCACACCTCCTGCAATTCCCCTTCACGCCTCCTGCCATTCTCTCACACCCCCTGCCATTCACTCACACCCCCTGCCATTCTCCTCACGCCTCCTGCCATCCCCCTCACGCCCTGTTTTACTCTAATTGAGCAAGCTTTGAGCGTATTTTTTAACGTTAATTATGCTTAACGACCCTTGGGTCTTGCCTGATGAAGTTTGCGTCATAGTATTCACCTTTTTCCACGAGGGTGA